>MWEJ01000158.1 GCA_002071025.1 Verrucomicrobia bacterium ADurb.Bin070
CCGCCGCGCGCGCGCACCTCTTGCGCCTCGACCTGACGATACGCCGGCGCCGCCGGCGCCGCCAGCGCCGCGCACAAAACACCCCAAGTCCACACCGACGGGAAGCTGAATCTCATGACGTCACTCTCTCCTTACAAGCATGTTGAAAGATGCGCCTGAATCATAACCCATCCGCACCAACGCCGACAAGCCCGCATTCCCCGCAAGAAGGCGTTTGACATGCGGCGGCAACCGTGCGACGCTTTTTTCATGAAAAGAAAGCTGGAGGAGCTGGTCGCGATGCTGGACGGCACGCTGAAGTGCCAGGCGTTCAAGGACGTTTCGAACAACGGCCTGCAGATCGCCAACGCGGGCACGGTCACACGGGTGGTCACCGGCGTCGATGCGAGCCTGCGCCTGCTCCAGGCGGCGGCCGAGCGCGGCGCGGACTGTGTGGTGTGCCATCACGGTCTGAGCTGGGGCGGCTCGCTCGCGCGCATCACCGGCCTCAACCACCGGCTGGTGTCTTTCGCCATCGCGCACAACATCGCGGTGTACGCGGCGCACCTGCCGCTTGACGCGCACCCGCGCTACGGCAACAACGCGCAGCTCGGCAAAGCGCTGGGACTCGGGCGACTGACGCCGGCCTTCGTCTATCACGGCGAGACGATCGGCTTCACCGGCACGACGGCCCGACCGCTGACGCTCGCGGCCTTCTGCGACCGCGTGCGCGCCACGGTCAATCCCGAGCTGCGCGTTCTGGACTTCGGCGAGAAACGGATACGTACCGTGGGCGTGGTGTCAGGCGGCGCCTCAGACATGATCGACCAAGCCGCCGCGCTCGGCGTGGACGTGTATCTCACCGGCGAGCCCAGCCTGCAGGGGTTCAACCAAGCCGAACAGTTGGGGCAGAACGTGGTGTTCGCCGGCCACTACGCCACCGAAACGTTCGGCGTGCGCGCGCTGGCCGGTCTGATCACGCGCCGATTGGGGCTGCCCGCCACGTTCATCGACTTCAAGATCGGCTACTAATGTGGACAGAGCCCACAACCCTCACCCCAACCCTCTCCCAGAGGGCGAGGGTGAAAACAACTTGTTATTTATTGTGCTGGTTGGTTCGTAAACCACCGCGCCGGCTGTAGCCGCGCAGGGCGAGGGACAGTGCGAGCAGCCATGCGTACAGCCGTTGGGCTTGGAGATATCCTCGCCGGTCCAGCAATAGGTACAGAGCTGCTCACGCGGCAGGCCAATGGCCTCCACCAGATCGTCGAGCCGCTGATAGGCGAGCGAATAGAGCCCGAGCCGCTGCCGGATGCGCCCGACCATCTCCTGATAGGGCTTGCCGTCCGCATCACGGTATGTCGCGATATCCGCGTCGTCGCCCTCGATCTCTCGGATGGTACGGCGCGTGGCGAGATCCATCTCGCTCTTCGAGCGCGAGAAGTTCAGGAAGCGGCATTGGTAGAGCAGCGGCGGACAGGCGATCCGCATGTGGATCTCCTTGGCGCCGTCGTCATAAAGGCGCTTCACCTGATCGCGGAGCTGCGTGCCGCGGACGATTGAATCATCACAGAAGATCAGGCGTTTGCCTTGAATCAAGCCCGGGATGGGGATCAGCTTCATCTGGGCGATCAGCTCGCGGGCCTTCTGATCCGGCGGCATGAAGCTGCGCGGCCAGGTCGGCGTGTACTTCACGAAAGGCCGCGCGTAGCGGATACCGGCCTCGACCGCATAGCCCAAAGCATGCGCCACGCCCGAATCCGGCACGCCGCCCACGGAATCGGCCTCGACCGGGTTGCGCCGCGCCAGCGCGCCGCCGCAGCGGTAACGCGCCATTTCCACATTGCGCCCTTCGTAACCGGATGCCGGATAACCAAAGTAGACCCAAAGGAACGAACAGATCGCCATCTGATCGCCCGGTGCCAGCACCGTCTCGACCCCATCCGGCGTGCAGTGCACCATCTCGCCAGGCCCCAGTTCGTGTTCCACTTCGTACCCCAGATTGGGAAAACAGCAGGACTCCATGGTGGCGGCCACCGCCCCCTCTTTCTGGCCGATAATCACCGGCGTGCGCCCATACCGGTCGCGCACCGCATACAGCCCGCCCTCCTCGGTCAGCAGCAACAGCGAACAGGAACCCTCGATCTTCTGCTGCGCGTAGCGCACCCCCTCGGCCAGCGTGGGCTGCGAATTGATGAGCGTCGCCACCAATTCGGTGGGGTTGATCCCGCCCCGGCTCATTTCCGAGAATTGCGCCGCGTGGGTGGCGTACAGCTCTTTGATCAGCGGCGCAACATTGGTCACCACCCCAACGGTCGTAATGGTGTAGACGCCGAGATGCGAGGAGATGATCAGGGGCTGGTCCTCATTGTCACTGATCACGCCGATGCCGGCTTTACCCTCAAACCGTTTGAAATCGTTTTCGAATTTTGTCCTGAACTGCGAATTCGAAATATCATGAATCGCCCGCTGAAACCCCTTGTCCGACAGGACCGCCATGCCACCGCGCATGGTGCCCAGATGCGAGTGGTAATCGGTCCCGAAAAACAGGTCCGCCACGCAATCTTCTTTCGCAACCACACCAAAAAAACCGCCCATGCATCCACCTCCAGCCTCTGTTAACCGCCTCTGCCTTACGCCGTACGAAAATACGTTTTTTCACCGTCAAAATCAAGGAGTCCCTTCAGCCGCTGCCGAGCGCTTCGAGCAGCCGGTAGGCCGCGCCCAGGTGCCGCGCGAGCGCCGTCGCGCCGAGCGCGGTGCGTCCCTCGGCCAAGGCGGCCTCATCGCCTGCCGTGCCGTGCGCCCACACGGCCGTCGCTGCGGCTGTGTCCGCTGCAAGCCCCTGCACCCAGAGCGCGCCCGTCATGCCGGCCAGCACGTCGCCCATGCCGCCGCACGCCATGCCCGGGTTGCCGGTGCGGTTGAGACGCGGCACGCCGCCGGGCGCGCACACCAGCGTCCCCGCGCCCTTGAGCACGACGGTGGCCCGGTAACGTTCAGCCAGACGCCGCACCGCGCCGAGGCGGTCCGCCTGCACCTCCGCCGCCGTGATCCCCAGCAGCCGCGCCGCCTCGCCCGGGTGCGGCGTCAGCAGGCGTTCCTGCCCCGTGCGCGGCTGCCACGCCCCACCGGCCTGCAGCGCGGCCAGCAGCGTCAGCGCATCCGCATCCAGCACCAGCCGGCCCGGCACCGTGTCGAGCAGATGCGCGACCACACCGCGCGCCGCCGACGACGTGCCCAAGCCAGGCCCGGCCACCACGCCGTCGAACCGCGAAAAATCGCCGCCCCACTCGGCCAGCGCCGCGCCTGATAACGCGCCGCCCTCAGTCGGCAGCAGGTGCGCCATCGCCTCCGGCGCCCACGCGGCCGCCGCGGCGGCACCGGCAGCAGGCAGCGCCAGCGTCACCAAGCCCGCCCCGCTGCGCAGCGCGCCGAGCGCCGCCAGCACCGGCGCATGCGCCAATCCTTCCGACCCGCCGACGACGCAGAGATGGCCGAAACACCCCTTGTGCGCGTCCCACGCGCGCGGCACGAACGTCCGCGCCAACGCGGGCAGCGCGATCAACTGGCAGGGTTCTTCCGCCGCCTCGCGGTCGCACAGGTCATCGGGGATGCCGATATCCGCTACCGTCAGGTGCCCGACCCGCCACGCCTGGGCGTCATTCAGGGCACAGCGTTTGGGGCGCGCAAAGGTCACCGTGACATCGGCATGGACCGCCGCACCGGGCGTTTCGCCGGTATCGCCGTCCATGCCGGAAGGCAGGTCGGCGGCGATCACTGAGGCAAAAGGCCGCATGCGGTTGATCCAAAGAATCGCCTGTTCCGCCGCGCCGGTCGGGGCGCCGCGGCAGCCGGTCCCCAGCACGCCGTCAACGATCACGCCGTCACGCAGCACGGTGCCGGAGCAGACGGCGACATCCTCTTGCCAACTCTGGGGCGAGGCCAGCACCACGTACGGCACGCCGGCGGTGCGCATCTCATCCCACGCCTCGCGCGCCGCGCCCTTGAGCGTCGCCGGCACGCAGGTCATGAGCACCTGCACGCGGAACCCCTCTTCGAACAGGCCGCGCGCCGCCACGCAGGCATCGCCGCCGTTGTTGCCGTGTCCGGCGATCAGCACCGCGCTGCGCGTGCCGCGCAACGCCGCCACGCGCGCCGCCACGCGCGCCAGTGCCGTGCCGGCGCGCGTCATCAGCAGCATCTCTGGAATGTGCGCCTCAGCGACGGCCGCGCGGTCCGCCGCGCGCATCTGCTCGACGGTCAGGACGCGCATGACGCACCCCCGCAGCCATTCGTTGCCGTACGCCCGATACGTGCGACGACACGTTCAAACTGCTCGGCTGCACGCCGCACGAACAGGCGTTTGTCCTTGTAGCGCCCGGGATAGAACGCGCCCTTGAAGCCGGCAAGCACCAGGCGCTTGAAACCGGCCAGATCCAATGCACAGGCGTCGCTGACCAGTGCCAGCTCGCGGTTCAGGTCGGTATGTGAAACCAGTGTGTTATCGGTCGCAACGGCCACGGCCATACCGTACTCGATCATGCGGCCGACGGGGTGATTGCGGATGTCGCCCGCCAGCTCCGGAATCGTCTGGAGGTTGCTGGTAGGGCAGACCTCGATGGTGATGCGCATGGTGGCGATGTATTCGGCCAGCGCATCGGTATAGGCCGCCTTGTCCTCCACGCCGCGTCCGCGCACGCGACCGGCATCGAAAAGAAAGGTGCCGTGGCCGATACGCTCGGCATGGCAGCGGACAATCGCGGCGTAGATCGACTCCGGGCCGTACGCTTCGCCGGCGTGGACCGTCTTGCGCAGGAAATGGCGGTGCGCCTCTTCATAGGCGGCATCGTGGTGTCCCGCCGGATATCCGGCCTCCTCGCCGGCCAGATCAAAACCCATAACCGGCACGCCGTGGCGGTCGCGCGCCACCACGGCGGCGTGCACGGCCTCAAGTGAGGCGGTCGAAACCAGATCCTTGTGAGCCATGCCGGGCAGCAGATCCAGCAGGTTGTCGAAATACACACCCATGCCGCGCGTGAAGTTGCGCATCGCGCAGCAGATGATCGACCATTCGAACGGGATGTCCTCGCCCTGCAGCACTGCGGGCAAGGCATTGTGCAGGCGCGCGGCACGGGCCAGGCCGTCGCCCACCGCTTTGAGCGCGCGCACGCAGGCGTCTCCGGTCGGCACCAGCAATTGCGGGGCGAAACGGACCTCGACATAGCGGACGCCTTGCGCGGCCGCATCCTCAGCCAGTTCGAACGCCGCGCGCTCCATCGCCTCGAACGAGCGCAGCACCGCGCACGTGTATTGGAAGCCGGCGAGGTACTCGGGCAAGTCACCATAGACCGGCTTGAACACCAGCGCGTTGAGGCCCTCGACCTCATACGACGGCAACGAGACACCCTGCTCGCGCGCCAGTTCGATGACCGTCGAAACGCGCATCGAGCCGTCAAGGTGTGTATGCAGATCGCTTTTGGGGACAGCCTGAATCAGGTCGCGCGCAATCATGAAACGTCTCCCTTCTTCACGCCGATGCCGGCACCAGATCAGGCCGCCACTGGCTGAGGAAACAGACGGCGTAGCCCCTGAAAAAATAGGTGTACGGCAGCAGGACCACCGCGTTCAGAAAGGGCAGCAGCAGCGGAATAAAACCGACACAGCAGGTCAGCAGGCCAGCGGCCAAGATGACCAGGCCGGCGAAGAACGCGCAGGCCATGCCACAGCAGAGGTAACCCAGCACAGCGAACGGATAGCGATTGCAGAGCGAAAAAACCGTCAGCCAGGCGCGCGAGGCCGAGACACCGTGCCAATACATGACCGGCACCACAAAGGCCTTGGCCAGATGCGCGATCACCTGCACGGCCATGCCGAGCAGCGCGGAGAACGTCACACAGACGATGGCAGGTCTGACCAACGCCGCGTGCCACCGGTAGCCGGCCGCGACATACGGGCGCACCACCGTGCCGTAGCCGAAAGCTGCCGTCAATGCGAAGAGCAGCGCGGCGATCAGAAAGAAGTAGACGCGCCAGACAAACAGTTCGCGCCCTGCGGCGCGCGAGGCCCACCAGCACTGGCTGATCGGCGCATCCGGCCGGTACCAGCGGTGCAGGAACATGAAGTCGCCGCGCGAGCGCAGACGGCAGAACAGCAACGCCAGCACCAGCGTGAACAGGATGATCGCGGTGCCGAAAGCCAGTTTCTGGGTGTCTGCCAGCATCGTAACGCCATGACGCAAGACGCCGTCGATCTGCTGTTTAAGCGACTCAGCCGACGCCGCGCCGGCCTGATTGAAATTAGGCATCGCGTTCTGCGAACCGATATAGGCGAGCCACGCGCAAAAACCGATACTGAACCAGCGCGTGACATCGAACCCCCGGAAGAGCACCGCCGTCATGCGTTCAAACGCCTGCGAGGCCGCGTTGAAGCCCGAAGGCCGCGCACCGGGCACGCCGGTCAGCGGGACATCGGCGCGCGTCGCGTGATCCGGCAGGGGCGGTATTTCCGCGAGCTGCGGCGAGAAGAGTTCGGGCACCTCGCCGGCCGGTCGCCACACGTTGCCGAAGGCCGGCTGCCACACCAAGTCGGACGGCTGCAAGGCACCCGATGCCATGCGTGAGCGCAGCTCGTCGATCCCGACAGGCCCCTGCTGCATGCCCGCCTCCGCGTAGTACCAGACCTTCTCCATGTGAACCTCCCTATTCTCTCACTCGGTGCGCAGGGAACCGGTCAACGCCGCGACCGCGTTCATGCCGTGCCGGCGCAGATACATCTCGATGCCCTCCAGCACTCGCAGCGGCGTGGTCGGGTCGATAAAATTCGCGGTGCCCACAGCGACTGCCGAGGCGCCCGCGATCAGGAATTCGATCGCCTGCTCGGGACCGACAATGCCGCCCATGGCCAGCAGCGGCACACGGGCCGCCTGCGCGGCCTCCCACACCAGCTTGACCGCGACCGGGTGGATCGCAGGCCCTGAAAGCCCTCCGACCTTGTTCGCTAAGACCGGACGCCGTGTCTCGATGTCGATCACCATCGCCGGCAGCGTGTTGATCAAGGCCAGCGCATCGGCACCGGCCTCCTGTGCCGCGCGCACGAAAAGTTTGATGTCCGGCACGTTCGGCGCCAGTTTGGGCACCAGCGGCAAGCGCGTGGCGCGGCGCACGGCCGCGACAAGCGAAGCCACGGTCCGCGGGTCAGTGCCGAAGGCGTGTCCGCCCTCCTTCACGTTAGGGCAGGAGATGTTCAGCTCGAGGCCGGAAACGCCTTCGACCTCGCTCAGGCGGCGGGCCACTTCGGCATACTCCTCCTCACTGGTGCCCCAGATATTGACGATCACCGGCACGCCGGTCGCGCGCAGGAACGGCATGTAGTCGCGGGCAAAACCGTCCACGCCGGGGCCTTGCAGGCCAATCGCGTTGACCATACCGCCCGGCACCTCGACATGCCGCGGCAGGCGGTTGCCGGGCCACGCCTGCAGGCGGATGCCTTTGACTGTGATCGCCCCCAGGCGGGTCACATCGATCAGTTCGGCGTACTCTTTGCCATATCCGAACGTGCCGGACGCGACGGTCACCGGATTTTTCATCCGGATGCCGCCCAAATCGACTTGCATA
>MWEJ01000159.1 GCA_002071025.1 Verrucomicrobia bacterium ADurb.Bin070
CTCAACCTGAAGCTTTGGGAGGGCGAAATTGAAGAACCCATTACAGATAACCGCCCCATCGGCGTCTTGAAGATTTCTGGCTCTGATTTCGACAAAGGTGTGATTCCCGCCGGGGCCGCGACGGTCTACCTGACCGCCTGCTTCCGTCCGTCAGCCGTGTCGTCCGTTTCCGCAAGAGGCGACACCAGCCGTTTCATCGACAACGCGGGCCATCAATGGCTCTGGGGCGGCAACCGTTTCAATGTCGTTGATTCCATGTGGAACAGCCCGGACGGCGGCATCCCGCCCTTTGCCTTTGATGAGATCGATTTCTGGAGCGGCGCGCTGCCGACCTATGCGTTGGGGAGTGACGGAACCCTGCGCCAGTCGGGAAGCCTGCGCTTCCTGGAGCATCGTTTTGTCCAAGCGGTTTCGGCGGGCAGCGGCGATTGGCTCTACTCGCTGGCGATCGACGGCGCGGGCCGGGTCTGGAGCTGGGGCAGCAACGCCTATGGCCAGCTCGGTGACGGCACGCTGACCGACTGCGACGAGCCGGTGGCTGTGCTGCTGCCGGAAACCGAGACCTTCGTGAAGGTTTGCGCCGGCGAAACCTTCGGCATGGCCCTGTCGCTTTCCGGCAAGGTCTATGTGTGGGGCGCGAACAGCAGCGGCCAGACCGGGCCGT
The DNA here is from genome assembly GCA_002071025.1 of Verrucomicrobia bacterium ADurb.Bin070. Lineage (GTDB taxonomy): Bacteria > Verrucomicrobiota > Kiritimatiellia > RFP12 > UBA1067 > DUPH01. Next base: position 665 of record MWEJ01000159.1, read on the forward strand.
CAGGCTTTGTCAATCCCCTTCCGCTCGAAATTGCGGCGCTGCCGGCTGCGCGGGATATCGCCGCCGGCACGGCTCACGCGCTGGCGCTGGGCAGCGACGGCCGGGTGTACGGCTGGGGCGCCAACACCTACGGCCAGTCTTCCGGACGGCGCGGAGACGATTCCGATGCGCCGGCGGCGGTGGAAAACCTCTCCGCCGACATGCCAAGCCATCGGGTGTCGATCCGCATGGCGGACATCCACGGACATCCGCTCGGAGAGGGCGGCGGCGCAGTTGTGCCGGAAGGGTCGCAAGTCCTGCGCGCCTACGCCGAGTTTTTCGTGGAGGCAGGGGACGGCGAACGCTATGCCTTCGACCATTGGGAAGGGCCGGTGGTGGATCCGGCCCAGGCGAAATCCACCGCCAAGGCCATGCCGAATGCCGGGCTGACGGCCGTGTTCGCGCTCAAGACGGAGACCTTGCCGACACTGACGCTATCGATGAACCATCCCGGGGCGGCGATGATTGCGCCCGCGACCGGCACGACGGCCTTTGCCTGGGGCGAACGCGTCGAACTCGTCACCCGGCCCCATGCCGGCTGGCGCTTCGACCGCTGGATCATCGACGGCGAAACCAATCTGAACGACGCGGTCGAGCTGACCCTGGACCGCGATGTGACGGCCGAGGCCTTCTACTCCACCGTGGGATTCAGGACCGAACCGGTTCCCGGCCTTCTGAACTCCTGGGGCCAGCCCGCGAACTACGACTCGTCCAATCGATCGATTGTAAATCCGGATTACGCCGGCCCGCTGTTTGCGGATGCCGCGCACACATCGTTCAACGGATACTCCAAGCTCTACCTCGGCGCCGATGGAACCGTCTGGTATGTCGACAGCGTGCCGGACGACATGGAACGCGTTCCCGGCGAAACCGTCGATGTACCGTATTTCACCGGCGTCAAGCAGATCGTTGCCGACGGTGGCTTCATGCTTGCCGTGCGCGCAGACGACACCGTCTGGGCCTGGGGCAACGTTCCCGGCCAAGCCGAGCCGGTCGAGCGTCCCGTTCAGGTCGCCGGACTCAATGCCGGTGATTACAGGCAGATCATGGCCGTGCGCGGGACCTTGTTCTTCCTGCACACCGACGGCACGGTCGCCAGTTGGGGTCTGGACACGCTGCTGACCGGCACCGGGCAGCAACATACACGCCGCATCGTGATCTCCGGGCTGAACAATGTCGTTGAACTGGCCGGCAACTCCTTTTCCGTGCTGGCGCTCAAGGGCGATGGGACCGTCTGGGGCTGGGGCGACAACAGCGACGAGCTGCTGGGCCTTTCCCGATTCGGGGTGGCCTCGCGCAACACGCCCGCACAGGTGCCCGGGCTGTCGGGCATCATGAAACTCTTCTCCTACGGTTTCGCCCGCGACAACTTGGGGCGAATCTGGGTCTGGGGATTAAATTCCGGCGGAAGTCTAGGCCTCGGAATCGACTCTGCCAACCAGAGCATTCTGCCGCCGATGCTTCACCCTTCCTTCCCGAGCGGCGCCGTTGGCGTTTCCAGAAGTGGCGACGGCTACACCAGCGTCCGCTGCGCCGACGGCTCCATCTACCGTGCGGGCAATGCCGGGTATTGGAATTTCACGAGGCTGAATACCGAGTACCTGATCGTGGATACGTATGACGAGGCGCCGGTTCACCGGCTGCTTACCCTGTCGGTGGATCCGACGGCCGAGGACTGGATCAGCCATTTGCCCGGCACACACCGCTGCATGGATAACGACCGGGTGCTGCTCTGGGCCGATCCGCCCATCACGGTGCAGTGCGACGGGTGGCTGATCGACGGGCTGCCGGTCGCCGGCAGTTCCGTCACCCTGCTCATGGATCGCGACCACACCGCCGAGCCGCTGTTCTCACAGCGTTCCAAGATCGAGCTGCCCGCGCCGGAACTGCGCATCGCCGATGTCGTGGCGGACGCCTCCCTTTCAAACGCGACCGTCCAGATTCCCATCACCTTGAACGGACAAGACTACATCATTCCCGACGCTCTCCAGTTCACGCTGCACGTGCCCGGCGGGCTTCCGGAGCCGACGCTGGCCGTTCCGGATGAATGGAGCGGGATTCTCGAGCTTGTCACCGAAACCTCCGTCGTCACCAACGGAATAAACCTGAAGGTCCTGATGCTCGGCACCAACGACCTGTTTGCCGTGAGCAACATGACGATCGTCACAGTCGGTTTTGCCATCGGCGATGTTCCGGAGGGCGATTACACCCTCAGCCTGCTGGAGGCGGGGCCGGTGATGCTCCCGGTCGCATCCGAAGACGACGGTTCGATCGCGATTCCGCTGGAGACCGCGGACGGCACCCTGCGTCTGGAGACCGGAGATCAGTGCGCCATGCGGCTGCTGCTGACACCGAATCCGACGGCAGCCGACTCGCTGACCGACGACGCCATGCAGGCGCTCTCCGATCTGGACGCGCTGCGCGGCGACTGCGACCGCTACGCGGAAGTCTGGCTGCGCTGCGACAGCGCCGACGAGCTGTACGCCTGTTCCTACAACCTCGCCATTTCCGGCGGCGCAACCTTTGCCACCAACCGGCAGTATTTCATCAACGAGCCCGACATCGCCAACACGGTCGGTGCCGGCGGTCAATCCTTGACCGGCATGGGCGGCCCCATCTCCGACGAAAAAATCATCAGCCACAACGACTACGCCGTCGATCCCTATGAATCCGGAGACTGGATGCTCGTTGCCCGCATGCCGCTGGGCGGCGGAGACGGAAGCAGCACCCTCGCCATGACGGATATCCGCGTCGAACTGTTTGAGGCCGACGGCAACGAAACGTTCATCCTGCCCGATCAGACGCGCAACCTGACGGTGGCCCCGAATGCGGCGCCCACCTCGGCGAACCTGTCGATCAGCACCACCAGCCGCGAGTTTGTGCGGATTCAACCGGAGATCCACGATGTCAATCCGCAGGATATCGACGGCATCGCCCTGATGATTGTGCGGCATCCGGCAGCCGGGCGCGTTTTGATCGATCCGGAAAATCCGCGCGGGTTCATCTATCACCCGCCGGAAAACGGCGTCTTCAGCGGAACGGTCGCCTTCCAGTTTGCGCTGACCGACGGAACGGACGTGTCTCAAACCTACACGGCTGAAATCACCGTGAACAATCCGCCGCAGTTCACCGGAATCCCCGAGGTGATTCACTGCGGGTCGGGAACCAACCTTTCAATGATTGTCCAGATCGGAGATGCCGACACCCCGTCAGAACAGCTTGTGTTCGCGCTGCACAATGCGCCGCCTTGGCTGTCGATCGTCAACAACGGCGACGGCTCCGCCGTCATCAGCGGCGTGGTTCCGCCCACGCGCGAAACCTGGACGGTTTTCGCCGTCCGGGTCAGCGATCCGCTCAGCCGGGCGACCTCACAGGCGACGCTGCTGCTCACCTTTGATCCGGCCGTGGGCGGCGTGCTGCTCACGGTTGTCGACGGCACGGGCGGCGGCCTCTTTGAGGCAGGCACGGTGCTGCAGATTTCCGCCCGCAGTCCGGAAGCCGGCGAACAGTTCGCCGGATGGGAGGGCGATGTGCAGCATCTCGACGATGCCCAGAGCCTGACGCCCACCGTGACGCTGCCGGATCATGACATCACGCTCAGGGCGGTCTTTGTCGATGCTTCCGCCGCCAGCGGGTTCAGTGTCTGGGTCGCATCCTACGGTCTGGCCGACGGGCAGGACGGACCGGCCGATTCCCCGGCGGGCGACGGCATCAGCAACCTCGAGAAATATGCCTTCGGCCTGATCCCCGAACAGTCCTATAATCCCGGTTCCTTGTTCAGCATGCGCATCGATGCCGCTTCCGGGCGCATCATCCTGCGCTACGAACAGTCTAAACGGGCCACGGATGTTCGGATCATTCCGATCTGGAGCGCGTCGCTCTCCGAACCGGTCTGGAACGCCACATCGGTTGAAACCACGCGGGTCGGCGAGACCGACACGCACGAGATTTGGGAAGCGTCCAAAGCGATGAGCGAGGGGTCGTGTTTCATGCGGCTCCGCTTCGAACTGCAGCCCGCCGACGCGCTCACCTTCGCGGAGTGGGCTGACGCATACAGCCTCACAGCCGGGCAGGACGGACCGGCCGATTCCCCGGCGGACGACGGCATCAGCAACCTCGAGAAATATGCCTTCGGCCTGATCCCCGAACAGCCCTATAATCCCGGCTCCTTGTTCAGCATGCGCATCGATGCCGCTTCCGGGCGCATCATCCTGCGCTACGAACAGTCTAAACGGGCCACGGATGTCCGGATCATTCCGATCTGGAGCGCGTCGCTCGCCGAACCGGTCTGGAACACCGCGTCAATTGAAACCACGCGGGTCGGCGAGACCGACACGCACGAGATTTGGGAAGCGTCCAAAGCGATGAGCGACGGGGCGTGTTTCATGCGGCTCCGGTTCGAACTGTAGTCGGATGTCCGTGGGGCCAGAGAATTGGCGCCTATGCCGAGACCGTTGGGGCATTACGAGTCGGTCGGTTGGTGTCATCTCACAATCAGGGGACTCGGACGATGGGATATTCATGCCGGCCAACTCCCCGCTTGTCTCCGGGGGGGAAGGGGCGATACACTGACGCAATCTGATCAACAAGGTTTCAAAGGAGTTTTCACAGATGTCCGTCCGAGTCCGTTTCGCGCCGAGTCCCACCGGCAACGTCCATATCGGCAATATCCGCGCCGCCATCTTTAATTGGCTGTTCGCGCGGCACGCCGGCGGCAAGTTTCTGCTGCGGGTGGAGGACACGGACCGCGAGCGCTCGACGCAGGCGGCGATCGACACGCTGCTCGACTGTATGGGCTGGCTGGGGCTGGACTACGACGAGCCGGCGGTCTACCAGAGCCGCCAGATGGCGCGGCATCTGGCGGTCGCGGAGGAACTGGTCAACCGCGGGCTTGCCTATAAGGACAACAAGGGCGGCGGCGGCGAGTGCGTGATTTTCCGCATGCCCAAAGAGGGGCGTCTCGAGTATGCCGATCTGGTCAAGGGCACGATCAAGAAAAAGGCGGAAGACACGCAGGATTTCGTGATCGTGCGCTCGGACGGAACGCCGGTGTTCCATCTCTCGAACGTCGTGGACGACATTGACATGGGCATCACGCACGTGATCCGCGGCGACGACCACGTGGAAAACACCTTTAAACACATCGAGCTGTTCAAGGCTTTGGGTGCGCCGGTGCCGAACTACGCGCACCTGCCGATGATCGTCAACAACCAAGGAAAGCCCTATTCCAAACGTGACGGGGCGGCCTTTGTGGGTGAGTTCAAGGAACAGGGCTATCTGCCCGACGCGCTCTTCAATTTCCTGCTGCTGCTGGGCTGGGCGCCGGGCGATGACCGCGAAGTGCTGACGCGCGCGGAGATGATCGAGCTGTTCACGCTCGAGCGCTGCAAATCGAGCGCCGCGCGCTTCGACCTCAAGAAGCTGGTGTGGATGAACGGCGAGTACATCCGGCGGCAGCCGCGCGAGGTGTACGCGGCGGAGTTCACGGCGCGCATGCAGGCGGCCGGGCTGTCAATCGAAGGACGAGATCTGGCCGGCATTCTGGAGCAGATGCAGATCCGCACCAAGTTCTATTCCGAGATTCCGGGGGCGTGCGCCTACTTTTTCACCGAGGAGTACCCTTTCGACGAGAAGGGGGTTGCGAAGCGGCTGAAGGCCGAGGGCGTGCCTGAACTGCTGGAAGAGGTGGCGCGGCGGTATGAGGCGCTGCCGAACTTCGATGTGCAGAGCACGCACGACGTGCTGGCCGCGATGGGCGAGGCGCGCGGCAGCGGTCTGGGAGCCATGGTGCATCCTGTGCGCGTCGCGGTTTCGGGGCTGACCGAAGGGCCCGGACTCTTCGAAATGCTGGCGCTGATCGGCCGTGAACCGGTCTGCGCGCGGCTGCGCCGCGTGGCGCGGCGGCTGCGCGACGGGACGTTGGGGGGCGGCGCATGAAGATGGTGATGGCGGCCTACAACATCGGTGTGGACGAAGAGGTCATGGCCGCGATGGAGGAGCTGGGCGTGACCTGTTTCACCAAGGTGCCGCGCGTGGTGGGCAAAGGGAAAACCACAGGGCCGCGGCTGGACGACGCCGTATGGCCGGGGGCCAACACCCTGGCGTTTTTTGTGCTGCCGGAGGGCCGGGCGAAGGTGGTGATGCAGGCTTTTGCGCACCTGCGCGCGACGATCGGCAAGAAGGCCGGGCTCAAGGCCTTTCTGCTGGGGGTCGAGGCCCAGACCGACTGACTCACATTTTTCATCGACTTTGGCCGCAAAATCCTCAATGATATGCGGTCCATACAAGGGGACCATGTGCGCTGCCGCCGATCCGGCAGGGTTTGCGTGTGGGTTTGCCCCGATTCGGTGGACGATCATGAAAAAGTTTGAGTATGTAGAGGGCGGCGTAACCGCGGCGCAGGGCTTTCGCGCGTGCGGCGTGGCGGCCGGCATCAAGTATAAGGACCGCAAGGACTTGGCGCTGGTGGTTGCGGATGCGCCGGCGGCAGTTGCGGCGGTCTATACCACCAACAAGGTGGCGGCGGCGCCGGTGCAGGTCGACCGCGAGCGCACCCGTTCGGGGCAGGCGCAGGCGGTGGTCGCGAACAGCGGCTGCGCGAATGCCTGCACCGGCGAAACCGGCCTGCAGAACGCGCGCGAAATGGCCCGCCTGGCCGGCGCGGCGCTGGGGATCGACGAGCAGCTTGTGCTGGTCTGTTCGACCGGCGTGATCGGCGCGCATCTGCCGATGGCGCGCATTGCGGATGGGGTCAAGGCGGCGGCCGGCGCGTTGAGCCCCACCGGCGGCGATGACGCCGCGCACGCGATCATGACGACCGACACCGTGGACAAGCAGGTGGCGGTGGAGTTGGAGATCGAAGGCCGGACG
>MWEJ01000160.1 GCA_002071025.1 Verrucomicrobia bacterium ADurb.Bin070
GGGTTTCCCCTCAACCGTCGCACCCATCCTTCAGAATCAACTCGTGCCGGTTTTTCTCGATGTGGAACTGGGCACCTACAACATCGACGCCTCCCGTCTAGAGGAGGCTTATTCATCTAAAACAAAGGCGGTCTTTCTTGCCCACACTCTCGGCAATCCGTTCAATCTGGATGCAGTCGCCACTTTTGCCAAAAAGCACGGCCTGTGGTTGATCGAAGACAACTGCGACGCCCTGGGCAGCCGATACCGGGGCAAATTGACCGGCACCTTCGGCCATGTCGCGACCGGCTCCTTCTACCCGGCCCACCATATCACGACCGGCGAGGGCGGCTGCGTGATCACGGATGACCCGCTGCTGGCCCGCATCATCCGAAGCTATCGCGATTGGGGGCGGGACTGTTATTGCGAAGGCGGAGAAAACAATACTTGCGGATGCCGTTTCACCAAACAGTTCGGCACACTCCCCAAAGGTTATGACCACAAATACGTCTATTCGCGTATCGGCTACAACCTGAAAATGACCGACATGCAGGCTGCGGTCGGCGTCGCCCAGATGGACAAACTCGAATCATTCACCGCGCGGCGTAAAGAGCATTTCCAGATGCTTTGCGAAGGTTTGAACGATCTCGAAGAGGTTTTCATTCTGCCGCGCGCCACCGAACATGCCGACCCTTCCTGGTTCGCATTTATCCTGACGTTGCGCGAAGGCGCACCGTTCACACGCGTGGAACTGGCCAAGCATCTGGACGCCGCCTTGGTCGAAACGCGCGGGTTATTTGCCGGCAACCTCTTGCGGCAACCGGGGTACATGACGATCCCCCACCGTATCGTGGGCGGGTTGGACAACACCGATTTCATCATGAACAACACCTTGTTCCTTGGCGTCTATCCCGGGCTGACGCCGGCCAAGATCGATTACGTCACGGACACCATCAGAAAGTTTGCGAGAAAGGGATAGAACTCACCACAGAGACACAGAGGCACAGAGATTTTTTTGTACCATTACCTCTGTGTCTCTATGTCTCTGTGGTATACTGATTTTTTTATGGCTACTCCTGTTAAAGTCAAAGCGCTTGTCACCCGTGTAGTGAAACACACGCCGTCTGTCGTGAGTTATCAGTTCGCGCCGCAGGGGCGCGTGCCTAAATTCCATCCCGGACAGTTCCTGCATCTCGCGCTGGATGCGTACAGCCCGGACCGGCCGTGGCCCGAGTCACGCGTATTCTCGATCGCCTCGGCGACCTCAGAGCGGGCGCGCGAGCTGTCCGTGACCATTTCGGTAAAGGGCACCTACACGCAGCGGATTTTCAACACACTGCAGGAGGGCTCCGAGTGTTGGCTCAAGCTGCCCTATGGCGAGTTTCTTTTCCCTGATGATCGCCCGCTTGCGCTGGTCGCCGGCGGAGTCGGTATTACGCCGTATCTTTCACTGCTCAAGCATCGGCTTGAAATCAGATCCAGCCAGCCGATCCGTCTTTCCTACGGTGTCCGCTCGGCAGAATACTACCTGTTCGGTGAGCTGTTGAATCGCTGCGAGGCAGAATTGCCGAATTTTCACATGGCAGTTTACTGCGAGGACGGCTCGGTCCCGGGGAATAGGGGCATTCTGGATATCGCGGCAATCCACGATGCCGCACCGGGAAAAGCCCTCTTTTTTCTTTCAGGCCCCCCCGCCATGATCAGCGCCTTTCGAAATCGTCTGAGCGGCCTTGGCGTGGAGCAAAACCGCATACGGGTCGACGATTGGGAGTGATGGATTTCAACCACGCTGTCGGTTGACTCCTTCACTCGACAGCAGGAGGGACGTGTTGGTGAGAGTTGCAGATTTCGTTTTCAAGTTTCTGGCTGACCGGGGGGCTCGTCACGTCTTTATGGTGACAGGAGGCGGCGCAATGTTTTTGAACGACGCTGTCCGGGCCGAGAAACGTTTGACCCCCATTTTCAACCAACATGAGCAAGCTTGTGCGATCGCGGCAGAAGGGTACGTGCGCGCCGGCAATGGTATGGGTGTAGTCAACGTGACCACCGGACCGGGTGGCACAAACGCGCTTACCGGTGTGATCGGTCAATGGCTCGACTCTATCCCCGTGATTTACATCTCCGGACAAGTCAAGGTGACGACATCTCTTTATAGTTGTCCAGACCTGCACCTGCGCCAACTTGGGGATCAGGAAATCAACATTTTGGACATTGTCAGGCCCGTCACGAAATATGCGGCGGCCGTACTTAATCCCCTTGATATTCGGCGTGAGTTGGAAACGTCTCTGTACCATGCTTTCTCGGGACGTCAAGGTCCGGTCTGGCTGGACATCCCCTTGAATATTCAAAACGCAACAATCGATCCTGACACGCTTGAAGCCGCGATCTTGCCAGATATCGCTCGTCCCGTCCCAAGTGAACCGGCCATGTGCGACGTGCGTGACCGTTTGCGTGCCGCCAAACGGCCGGCCATCATCGCGGGGCACGGAATACGTCGCGCCGGGGCCGAACAGGATTTTCTCATCCTTGCAGAGGCGTTAGGGATTCCGGTACTCACGACCTTTAATGGTTTCGATCTTATCCCCAGTGACCACCCGTTATTCTGCGGACGGATCGGCACCATTGGGAACCGTTCCGGCAACTTTGTTCTGCAAAATGCCGACCTGCTACTGTCTGTCGGTTCACGGAATAATATTAGGCAGATCAGCTATAACTGGGAGAATTTCGGCAAAAATGCCGAGATCATCTCCGTTGACATTGATGCTGCCGAACTGCGCAAGCCTACTGTTGTTCCGCATGTCGGAATTTGTGCCGACGCCAGAGCCTTCATCGTCGCCTTATACACCTTATGGCGGCAGATTCCTTTTCAAACGCCAACGGACTGGCTTTCATGGTGTCAGGAAAGGCTCCGCCGTTTCCCTCTGACACCCGAGGTCCCTCCTGTCGTGCCCGACGGCTTGGTAGACGCATACTGGTTCATGGCGTCCCTTACAGCCGCCACCCCGGCGGATGTTATCACCGTAGCAGGCAATGGCACGGCCTGTGTTGCCCTTTTCCAGAGTGGAAAAATTAAGCCTGAGCAGCGTATTTTTTGGAATTCAGGATGCGCTTCGATGGGTTACGATTTGCCAGCAGCCATCGGTGCTGCAACCGCAGGACGCAAAAGCATCTGTGTTGCCGGCGACGGCAGCATCCAGATGAATCTGGCAGAACTACAGACTGTTCTGAACCACCGCCTCCCCGTGAAAATCTTTTTGCTCGAAAACAACGGCTATTCTTCGATCCGCCAGACCCAGAACGCCTTTTTCGGCGGGGCACGTATCGGTTGTGATCCAAGCAGTGGGATCCAATTACCCAACATGATTAAGCTCGCAAATGCCTACGGCTTTCGGACACTTGAACTTTCAAGTCATACCGATTTAGAGAAGACTATCGCCGACACGCTGAATGGCGACGATCCCGCTTTGTGCGTTGTACATCTTGGGGAAAATGAATTTTCGCCAAAGCTTTCCAGTCGCACACACCCTGATGGCTCCATTGTATCCAGTTCGCTCGAAGACATGGCGCCGTTTTTATCTTTTGACGACATTACCGCGAACATGATTAGCAAAAAGGATGACGACCATGAATATGCTCGAAAAAGCGATGATCAAACTTCTGACTGAATTGAAGGAAAAATATGGAGTAATTGAGATTAAGGCCGAATTCGAAGCCGAAGGAAGTTGCATGGATGAGATGATGCGTCTTAAAGATGTAACGACAACGGTGGGGCTTCCCATCATCATCAAAATCGGCGGCGTTGAGGCGGTCACCGATATCTACAGCGCATTGCAGATCGGCGTCAAAGGTGTGGTTGCTCCGATGTCGGAAACACCATTCGCGCTTTCAAAATTCATTAACATGATCGACACCATGGTTGCAAAAGATAACGCCGCAGACATTGAGTTCGCATTCAACATGGAGACCATCACGACGTTCAACAACCTCGACGCCATGTTGACTCTGCCGAATCTCAGCATGATTCAGGGCATGACCATCGGACGAGTAGACCTGACAGGCTCCCTGAAACTAGATCGCAGCGCCGTCGATTCGGAACAAGTCAATGCTTTGTGTCGAGAGTCTTTCCAGAAGGCAAAGGCTAAAGGACTGAAAACGGGATTGGGAGGGGCGATCTCGCCCGCGAGCATGCCTTTTATTGAACGTCTTTATAAGGATAGCCTTCTCGACAAATTTGAAACACGGAAAGTCGTGTTTTCAGCGGATTCCGTCAAATATGGTGAAACCGCATTTCTAAAAGCCATTCAATTCGAACTTGATTGGCTTAGGAGTAAGCGGCGTTTCTACTCCATGGTCAAGGTGTCAGATGAGAACCGTATCGCAATGCTTGAAAAAAGACTGGCTGGAGTCTGACAATGCAATTTTTTTCCCTTTTGTGGGACCTAGACGGCACACTGGTAGACTCGCAACGAGATATTGTCGATTGTATTCTTAAGAGTATTGAGACTACTGGGATGACTGCCAATCCTGCTGAAAACTCCATCACCGTTGGGCCGCCGATCCGCGATATCATTCGGGGATGTCTTCCCCATATCGAGGATTCAGAAATGGAAACAATTGTTTCTGAATTTCGCAAGCGATACGATGATTCTGAATTTTTCCACACACGTCCCTACCCCGAAATTACAGAAGTGTTGGATGCTTTACATGAACACCAGCATTTTATTGTGACAAATAAACCATCATATCCAACTGCAAGACTCTTGAATAAATTGGGGTGGAAGATGCTTTTTAAGGATGTGTATACGCCAAACAGAAGGGGTTCCGATAATTTGCTCCCCAAAACTGTGTTAATCTCTCTCGCCCTTGAAGAGCATGGACTTTCCCCGGAATCATGTTTTTTCGTAAGTGACACTGTTTCGGACGTGAAGGCTGCTCATGCAAATGGAGTCCAAGCAATTGGGGTCGCCTGGGGTTATGAACACCCATCCGCATTGTCCGACTGCGGTGCAGACTGGATCGCGCACATCCCCACCGATATCATTCGCTTCGTTAATGGAAACGCAAATGAGTGACTTCTATACCGCCATGCTCAATGTGGCGAAAAAGGAAACACACACCTGAGCAAAGAGCGGAGACACGGCCTCTTACGGTATTAGAAATGCCTGTGTCAACTTCCTCTCCGGAAAAGACATTATTCAATTTTCACAACACGCAAAACAAACATGAAACTTCTTTCCCGTAATTGTCCGGTTTGTGCTTGTCAAGAGGGTGAATGCTTGACAACTATTTCTCTAGCGCCCGTTCAAAACGAAGCTTTACCATTAACTTTCGATGTCTGCGTATGTAAAAAATGCCACTAGCATCCCATAGGCGGCAGAAAACAGGCACACCGCCCCCTTTCCCCCATTGATTCATTGGGATTTTTTGTGATTTCAAAGGCGGTTCCGGAAGCGCGTTTGCCGGCGGATACGGCGGGGAAGCCTGAAATCAGGGGCTTTTGGAGGGGTGCTATCCCACAGGCGCATGTGAAAACTGCTCAAAACCTTGCAAATAGGGCTGTTTTTCGACAACTACAGGACGCTTGGGGCCGCCCGCTGTCCCATATTTCCGCAGGGCGTCGAGCAGGTCGATCTTCATCCAGACCGCCGATCTGACGGTGCCGGCGAGCCGCGAAAAGCTCAGGCCCCACTTCGAGACGTGCTTGAGGAAGCGCAGCAGCAGGTGCGCCAGCAGTCCGGTCCAGACCTGCCATTTGACAGCCTTCTCGTTGTAGCCGACGAAGTCGGCGAGCTGGAGCGTCTGCTTGAGCTCCTTGAAGAACGTCTCGATGGCCCAGCGTGCGCGGTAGAGCTCGGCGACGGTGCGCGGGCTCCACGCGAAGTTGTTGGTGATGAAGGCCATCTCCACGTCCTTCCCGTCCACCTCGACGACGGCGGTGACGCGGCGCAGCGGCTCCGGATACTTCTCCGCAGAGCCCTTGCGCGACATGCGCACGGTCTCGTCGGCGAGGATGCGCCGGTCGCCGTGCGTCCGGCGTTCCACGGTCTCGAAGACCATGCTCTCCTTTTCCCGCAGGACGAAGAAGACGCCGCGTTCCGACAGCCCGTGCAGGAAGCGCAGGTCCACGTAGGCCCGGTCGGCCAGCAGCACGTCGCCGTCCTTCAGGCCCTCGCACAGCGCGTCCGCCCGCGTCGAGTCGTGGTGCGCGGCGTCCTCCACGACGGCGAAGGCGGGCAGCATGGCGCCGACGTCCAGGCGCATGTGCGTCTTGGCCGCGGCCTTCTTCCGGCGGTGCCGCGCCCAGTCGATGCAGTCGAGCGTGAGCTGGAGCGTGGTCGAGTCGATGGCGAAGATGTCGCGCTTCAGGCGGAAGATGAAGCCGCCGTGCTTCGCGTACTGCGTGAAGGACGGGCATATCGCCCGGAGATGCGCGAACACGGCCCAGTAGAGCTTCTCCGCGATCTCCGGGTCGCGCTTCCGGTTGGCGTTGGAGAAGGTGTTGCGCTTCGGCGCGGTCGCTCCCCGGATGCGGTTCAGCTCCGGCTCGTGGAGACGGGCCGCGTCGCAGATTTCGTTCAGGCTGCCCGAGCGGGTGATCTGCCCGTAGAGCAGGGCCAGCACGTGGCTGGTGCAGGAGAACGTCCTGATGTCGGCCCCGACCTCCTTCGCGATCCGGTCCGGCAGCCCTTCGGGAATCCACTGGACGATCTGCCGCAGGGCGGTGTAAGCTGTCTTCGCTGGCCTCGGGACGGCGCGGTCACGCGCCTTGCGTTTGTGTTTTTTCATGCGCCTGTAGGCTACAGGCGGGACGGCCCGGGGCCAGCACTTTTTTCGGGGACGGGGCTTGACTCATTTTGCCCCCCCCCGCATAATAGGTGCCAATCATGGGTTCCGGCATGTTGCCGGACGTGCCTATGGGATGCTAGTGACCAAGACTCAAGCCAAAGGAATAAGCCGTGAGTGTTTGATCGTAAACAGAGAAGGAGGCAGCTATGCGTTGGTTTCATGTGGCGGCAGCGGCCGCGCTTGTCGCGTGCGCCGCGAGCGCGGCGGAGCAGACGGTCAGGGTCCTGGCCGTGGGAAACAGTTTTTCGGCTAACGCGCTCAAGTATTTCAGTGACATCGTCAAGGCGTCGGGTAACCGGACGGTGGCCGTGAACGCGATGATCCCGGGGTGCGACTTCGAGCGGCACATGCGGCACGCCGACGCGTTCGAGGCCAATCCGGAAGATCCGGGCGGCCGACCCTATCCGGGCAAAAAGAGCCTCAAGGAGCTGCTGACCGCGCAGAAATGGGATTTTGTGACCATCCAGCAGGCCAGCCACAAGAGCTTCAAGCCCGAGACCTTCCATCCGCATGCGGACCGGCTGATCGCCTATATCAAGAAGTATGCGCCGCAGGCGGAAATCGTGATCCATCAGACGTGGGCGTACCGCGACGATCACCGCTGGTTCACGGAGCGCGAGCAGCACCCGGAGCAGCCGGCGAACCGGGACGTCATGTACCAAGGTCTGCGGGCCGCCTATGACGGGTTGGCGAAAGAGACCGGCTGCCGGCAGATTCCGTGCGGCGACGCGATG
>MWEJ01000161.1 GCA_002071025.1 Verrucomicrobia bacterium ADurb.Bin070
CGTGAGCAGGCCGCCGGTGCCGAGCAGTGTGATCTGCCGGTCGAGGTAGTCCAGATGGTCGCGGAAGGGCGGCTTACCGCTGCCACCGCCGTTGACGTACTTCACATCGGTACCGTTGGGCAGATAGCCTCGACCGTCTTTGACGAGATCCTGCGCGATGGCGAGATACTGCTTCTCCTTCTCCTCCGTCACGCCGGGCGGGCCGATAAAGAACATGGATGGGATGCCGTACACGTCGAGGAAGGAACTCCAGTCGCGCAGCGCGAGATTGCGACGGAAGTACTGCACCGCCAGGATGCGGTCGAGGGCGATGGGCGACTCCACAATCGCGAAGTTGCTCCGCTCGATCTTCTCGCCCCTCTCGACACCCGAACGCGCGTCGCGGTTGTAGCTCCACTCGCCGAACATCCCTTCGCGGCACCAGAACCACTGTTCCACCGGCTCCAGGCGCACGACACCCCTGCTTCCATCGGCGTAGTGCTTCTCCACATGCGCGAAGCCCCGGAAGGTCGCCGAGGCCAGAAAGGCGACCGCCTCGCGCAGGTTCTCCACGCGGTCGTACTGGTCACGCAGGAAGGCCGCCTGTTCGCAGGCCAGCACCGTGTCGGTCGGCGACTCCTCGGGCTGCACATCCCACTGGCAGGCCAGCAGCGCCGCCCGCCGCCGCATCAGCACGGTGGCGATCAGTGCGTCCGACCGCTCCATCGCCTGATAGAACCACTGGAGATCCGCGAAAGCCCCGCGCTCCCCCTGTTCGATGAGGCTGACGATCCGCTCCAGCGTCATGCCCCGCAGCGGGTTCACATACTCCCGCCACGCGTTATCTTTGCTCGTGTATACCGTCAGTGCCATATCCGCGCCTCCAACTAAGGCGCGGAATCAACAAAGCGGATCGATGGCCTGGCCGATGGTTTGTATCATGCCGGTTGAATCCATTGGAAGAACTGCTGCAGCATGGCGCACACCGTCTTCGTCGGCTCAGAGGCGTGCCCCCAAGCGATTGATGACCAGTCTTTCACGCGTCTGTGGGTTACAGGCCAGGGTCCCAAAGTCGACACTTATATTAGGCAGCAATTCTAATTTTGACTCCACGGTATGTCTGATTTTTGGATTGATTGTTGTGGGGGCGCATGGTTGCCGGTGCGAGACGGTCATGCGGGTCTCTCGCGCGGGGCTTCATGTCCGTTGCGGGGCGCGTCCGCAGGGCGCGCCGGCGCGCGGGGCGGCGGGCGGGCGCGATGCGGCAGTCCCGGCGCGTCGTGCGGGGTCGGTTCGGGGCGCGGTTTGCCGCGTCAGCGGCTCTTGCGCTTGGCGTAGCGCCTGATGAGGCCCTTGGAGGTCAGTTCCGGCGGGGCGGCGGGGGCGTGCGGGCCGATCTCGAGCGCCTTCATGACGAAGTCCTCGAAGTCCTCCCACGACGCGAACAGGTGGTAGACCGTCAGGACGTGCAGGTGCAGGAAGAACTCGCGGCGGCTGCCGAGACGGTCGCGGATCAGGCGGTAGTGCCGTTCGGCGAGTTCGAGGACGGTGTGCGTCAGGAACGCGAGGATGTTGAGGGAGGCGAGCGTGTTGGCCAGATGCTCTTTGCCGTGGCCGAAGTTGTGGTCGAGATGGTAGCCCTTGGTTTTGAGCGTGTTGTTGTTCCCGTTCTCGACGGTCCAGCGGGAACGGCCGCACGCGGCCATCTCCACGGCGTTCCCGGCGTCCACGTCCAGGTCGGTCGCCCAGCAGTTGCGGTAGGTCTGCCGCCCCTTGGCGTCGGTCACGGTCAGCTCGATCCAGTTCGTCCGGAGAGCGCCGTCCTCCCCTGACAGCGGAATGCCTTTCGCGAAGCGGACGGCCCAAGTCCGCCTGTGCCCGTCGTCGTCCCTTCGCGTCTCGCTGACGGTCCGGAAGTCGCCCGGCTCCAGAAGGTCGAGCCACTCGTACGCGGCCTTGTGGGACTCCCGGAGGCAGGTGAAGATGAAGTGCAGTCCGTGGAGCAGGACTTTGCGGCAGAACGGCCCGTGCGCGTACAGGTCGTCGCCGAGCAGCACGGCGCGGGCCCCGCGCAGCCATGGCGCCGTGTCGTCCAGCCAGCGCTTGGAGGCGTTGATCTCGCAGTCCTGCTTCTCCGCGCCGTCCTGCGGCGCGACGAACTCGGGCCTGAGGGGGACGGCCTGCCGGACGCCCGGGGCCACGATCACGGGCGTGACGGCCTTGTGGCTGAAGACCGTCCGCCCGTCTTTGTGGTGCGTGAGGAGGCAGTCCGGACAAGAGATCTTCTCCGAGCTGTGGAAGTCCGTCCCGTCGAGCGCGACGAGCGTGCGCCCGCCGAGGGCGCGGTAGCGCTCCAGCGCGCCGCAGCCCTCAAGGAGGCCCAGCAGCCCGCGGAACGCGCCGTGCAGCAGTTCCGGGGAGGCCGGGTCCAGCAGCCGCCTGACGTGGTTGTCCGTGGGGACGGCCCCGACGCCGAAGAGCGTCCGGGCGTTGCTCGCGCCCTTCTCGCCCTGCATGGCCCGCTGGCAGGAGAGCCACGACGGGGACTGGAGGAAGAACACGGCGAAGGCGGACATCACCGCGTCGGGGATGGTGTGGCCGGTGTTGCTCCCCTTGCGCGTGTCGGGGAACCCCGCCGCCGCCTCCCTGACGGCGCCGACGCACCGGGCGCACGTGGGCGCGGCCGCGCCGTCCGGCCTATCCACGGCCGGCCTCCTCCGCGGCCTCCCGGAGCAGCCGCAGGTTCAGCGCCGTGACCTCCCGGACGATGGCCCGGAGGCGCCTGCCCTGCGCCACGCCCTCCGCCGCCCGGGCGGCGCACGCCGCCGGGACGTAGGTCTGGCGCTGCCCTCCGGCCCCGGTGGCGGCGAGATACAGGCGCGGCCCGTGCCGCTCGCCCGTGTGGCAGGCGCAGTTCTTCCGCGAGCAGGTCGAGTACCGCTGCACGAGCGAGCCGTTCAGCAGGCCGCGCAGCGAGGCCATCTCGGCGAGCAGCGCGTCGCGTCTTTCGGTGGGCGATGCCTTCTTTTTGCTCATGTCGGCAGTATAGAGCATAAATCATGCGCTATACAACAACAAAACAAAAAAAGTCAAAATTAGAATTGCTGTATATTAGGTTGACTGTCTTTGCACGCCCTCGCATAATAGGTTCTGATCATGGGATCCAGGTTTTCGGGGAAGCTTAAGGCCTCTTGGAAAGAGAGAAGCACACAATGACTGGACGCGAAGCGAAAGATCTGATCGACGCGAAGATCAAAGAGTATGTGCGGACAAACCACTGTAAACCGAAGCTGATACACCTCCCCGTCTTGATTGCTCATGACTTGGAGAAGTCTGGTTTGTCGGACTTGGGTTCTTTGTTAGAAGCTATGTCAAAGAATGGGATTGAGGCATTAGAGACGTATGGATACCGAGGACATCCCGTGAAACTCGAGCTTCAAGAAGAAACCGAGATTGTGATCGACTAACGTACAACCCCAAGAGGAATACGGTAATGTACTGTTCGAAGTGTGGCAAGCAAATCGCTGATGACTCCCGTTTCTGCCCAGAATGCGGTGCGCAACTTGGTGGAGGGATTTCGCAGCCTCCTCCCCCTACAACAAGCGCAGCCGGTACGCGGGACCAAGTACGACAGCCTGACATAGTCTACCCCAAGAATCCACCTTTGAGTCCCCATCTATGTTGGGTGAATCTACTACTTTCGGGGCTGGCCCAGATTATCCACGGACAGGTGGCAAAAGGAATCGTCATCCTCGCTGTCACCATTGCCTCGAACCTCGTTCTACCGTTCATACTGGCTCTCGTCATTGGTGCGGTTTCAGTAATTGATGCATTCATGGTCGGCAAGGCACTAAAGAGCGGAGTCGCTATCGGGAAATGGTCTTGGTTCCCGAAAACTTAAGGAACCCGAGCCATGGCGACTATACCACTTGCAGGTTTGCATCCCCATGAGTATGAGCACCCATTTGATGCCAAAGCACTCGACTCGCTGCAAAGCACACCCGGCTTAGATACTATCGTCCGCCAGTACAACAAGCAGGCAGTGGAGCGCGTAATTATAGTCCAGTACACCGGAAGCAATCTCCGTATCACGAACGAGAACTATCCGAAGATACACGCGATGCTTGATGACGTTTGCGCGACGATCAATCTGCCGTCCCGGCCAGAACTGTATCTCGAATGGGGCTACCACATCAATGGCTTCACTATAGGGGTCGATCACCCAATAATCGTCTTAACGTCGGGCGCAGTTGACCTGTTATCAGAAGACGAACTTCTCTATCTTGTTGGCCACGAGGTAGGCCATATCAAGAGTCGCCATACGCTCTATCATCAAATGGCACAGTTCATCCCCATCTTGGCCGACATGGTTGGGCAGGCAACCCTCGGTATCGGCAAACTAATTTCGACGCCACTCCAACTTGCTCTCTTACGTTGGTCCCGGATGTCAGAGTTCACCGCGGACCGCGCGGGGCTGCTTGCGTGTCAGAACCCGACGACAGCGGCCAAAGTAATGATGAAATGGGCAGGCATGCCAATTCGGCACTACGACGACATGAAACTGGATGCTTTTCTTGCACAGGCGCGGAAGTTCGAGGAACTGGATTACGAAAACCTCAACAAGGCCATTAAAATTCTGACAATCATGAACAGCACCCATCCCTGGACGATCATGCGGGCGGCGGAGTTGCTTCGTTGGGTCGAATCCGGAGAGTATCAGAGCGTGATTGACCGTGCCACCGAAAACCGTCTGTACGTCCGAGATGAAGGAGGTTTGAATTACTGTCGGAACTGCGGCTATCGCCTAGAGGGACAACCAAAGTTCTGCAACTCCTGCGGAACACCATTGAAAAAGGCAAGTTGCCAGCCATAGAGTGGGCCCCTCGGGTCATTCACCGCTTGCAGCGGCTGACCCGAAGGGATTATCCTAACACATCAAATTGAGAAATCATGTTTGAAAGGAGGACACGATGGGTTTTTTCGGATTGTTTCGAAAGAAAATTGATATTCCAGCTCTCCAAAAGGAGAACATCGACCTGAAAAGGGAGGTTGAGAGACTAAAGACGGATATTGAGAGTCTCAAAACTGAGCACCTCAGTCTCCTGCGGCGAGTCGAGGCCATCACGCGGAACTTGGTTGACAACTACAATCCCACAACTGTTGTTGAAGCAACAGGCCAGTCTCTGGTTGATCTTCTCAAGGAGACCAATCATTCAAATCGAGGCATTCTGAACGACATGACGACATTTAACAAGGATCTCCAGATCCGTTTGGATGCAGCCCGTGAGAAGATCGATGCTCTACACGGTTTTCTTATTGTTGCCGGCAAGAAGATAGGCTTCTTCGAGGGTGTGCTCCGGGGCGGTACAAGAGTTGAAGTTAGTAGAGACGAAGTGCAACCACTTATCGCAGCGTATGGACATTATGAAACGGCACTAATGAAGCAAATGCCGAGCCAGCAGTAAGAGCATCTCCCCGTTCACGCCAACGTTACAACTCTCCGACTTCTGTCTTCCGTCCTCACTCCGTTTCCCCCCAGCCTCATCATCCGCCCCGGCTCGGCACCGTACGTCCGGCAACCCCACACGGCCAGAGCGAGCGCCATCACGCAGTCATCGTGATAACCGGAAGGCGCGGCATAGCTGACCTGTCCGGTCGGGCCAATTTCATACTCATACCTTCTCATCTCCGCCGTCAGTACCTCCCATGTCGCGTTGAGCGTTGAACGTTGGGCGTTGAGCGTTCCTCCAATTCCCAATTCCTTCGTGCCCTTCGTGCCTTCGTGGTTAATCCCATTTCCGGCCGGCCACATCACTCTCCGCTGTTCGACGGCCACCATGAGGCCCTGCACAAGCTCGCGCTTGGTCTGAGCGGTGATCTTGAACCCCTCGACGCGCGGCAACACCCGGCGCAGATCGTCGTAGACCGGATCGCCGACGCCGGTCGCGTCCATCACAAGCAGTGCGTTCCACCGCCGCACAAACGCAGCGATGCGTTCTTTCTGGAGCGGCCAGTCGAGCTGATTGAAGCGCTCCATCTCCAGACACAGCCCGGTCTTCGCGTCCATGGCGATCAGCACCGTCCAGTCGGTGTGTTTGGCGATATCACACCCGACAATCACATTTCTCCTCTGCGCCTCTGTGAGAGAATCCTCTCCGGCTGCCACAAGGCACCCATCGACGCCTCGGAACACACCTGCCGAGTCTTCCAAGAACTCCGCCATGTACTCTTGGCGGAACACATCTTCGGGCAGGGTCGCTTTGGCCTCATTCCACTCTTTCGCGGGGAAGTAGGGGGACACGTTGGACGGGAAGGTGAACGACCGGAATCCCTCCTGCCGCTCGACGCCGCGCGTGAACATGTCGTAGAACCAGTTGCGACCGGCGGGGGTCGAAATGAACACACCCCAGCCGAGCGTCTTGGCGAGGGTAGGGCGGAGCACGTAGTTCCACACATCCACCGGGACGGCTGCCGCCTCATCCACCACGATACCGTGAAAGCCGAAGCCGCGAATGGAGTCAGGATTGTCGGCGGAGAGCATCCACACGCGGCAGGGGCCTGCCGCACCCTCGAACTCGACGCGGGTGGGCATGCGGCCGACGACCCTCACAAAATCCGGCGCGATGGTTCTGAACGCCTCGACACCTCGCTCTGCCACACCGTAGGTCGGCGCGACCCAGCCGTAGTCACCACCGATCTCGCCGCCGCCCCGATCCAGCAACTCCGCCGCCATACAAAGCGTCTTGCCGAAGCGGCGACCGGTACACACAGTCCTGAACCGGGCGTCGCGGGACTTGTGAATCGCGAGTTGTGCGGCGTGCGGTGTGTAGTTGATCTGCATAGAATCTCCAGAACTTAGGCGTTATTCGGCAGCCACATCGGCGGCCGACACCAGACTCTTCCACTCGATCACCCTGTCGCCGGTCTCCAACACACCTTTGGTCTCCTTGGGAAGGAGAGGCATAATCACGTTTATGAAGAACCACATGGGTTTCTCACGCAGGGTCTTTTCCAACGCACCTTCGATCAACTCGATGTTCTCTTCCTTGCTGACGACCTGATCCAGCGCATACAAAGCCTTGGCACGACCGGTCAGCAGACCTTTCGGCCGACCGGCGGGATTACCCGAAACACCTTTTTCAAATAGGGACATGACACAACCTCCTACAATAGACCCAAGATCAACACAGAGAGGTCGAAGCACCACACCCCAACCTCGGTCGCCGCCCTCACGGCCGCAGGATAGCGGCCGGGGAAGGGGGGGCGGCTCCCTCGCACCGGTGCCGCCGCCGCAGGATAGCGGCGGGGGACACGGCACCTTAATCGGGCTTCGCCCGAAGGCCTGCGGCGCAAGAACCCATCCCGACCGGGGCGCACGCCGCAGGATAGCGGCGGACACTGCGCCCCTGCATCGGCCTGCACCCCGCGCAGGATAGCGCGGGGCAAGCAGGCCTCTTTGCCCGCACGACCGTTGTGTTCCCGCGTCATCGCCGCTGGCCAGCAAG
>MWEJ01000162.1 GCA_002071025.1 Verrucomicrobia bacterium ADurb.Bin070
TCGGCCCGAAACAGGTCGCGCAGGTAAATGCGGCTGTCCTCTTTGATGAGCGTGCCCTTTTCGAACTCTTTGGCCAGCGCATCGCCCAAGATCTCGACGGTGATGCCGAGCAATTCCTGCGCGTGCAGCAGCAGGTCACACTCGAGGGTGAAGCAGTGGCCCTCATCGGCCTCGGTCTGCAGGGTGTAGATCAGGCCGGCGCGAGCGCGGACCTCTGAATCATGGGGGATGCCGACACTGAGCGCGATGCCGTCAGCGGTTTTAAAGCCGATTCCCCAAACATCTTCGCAGAGACGGTAGGGGTTTCGCTTCACGACGGCGATCGCGTCGGCACCGTATTGCCGGTAGATACGCGATGCTTTAGCGGTGCCGATGCCGTGCGATTGCAAAAAAATCATGATTTCGCGCACGCCGCGCTGTTCAGTCCACGACTCCTTGATGAGCTTGCGGCGGCCTTCGCCGATGCCCTCAACCTCGCGCAGACGGCCGGACTCCTTGTCGATCACCTCCAACGTACGCTCGCCAAAGCGGTCGACGATACGCTGCGCGAATTTGGGGCCGATGCCTTTGATCATGCCGCTGGCCAGATAACGTCTCAGACCTTCGGTCGAAGTCGGCGTGATGCAGGTGATGGTTCTCGCCTGGAACTGCTGGCCGTGCGACGGGTGACGGACCCACTGGCCTTCCGCGTGCAGTTCTTCGCCCTCCCACACGGCTGCGCAGGATCCCACGATGGTCACGACGGTGTCGCGCTGGCGGACACACCCGCCATGCGTCTTCACCGCGCAGACGGTGTAACCGGTCTCGTCGTTTCTGAAGACGATCGACTCCACGGTGCCGGTGACGGCTTCAAGCGGCGCGGTGTCGTTGTCTGCCGCCGGGGGGGTATTGTGGTGAGGATGCGCGTTCATGCAAGGGTCCGTAAGCGAAGCTGCCCGCAGGCGGCGTCCACGTCTTTGCCGCGCGATTTCCGCAACGTGGTGGCGAGTTTGGCTTTGAGCAGTCGGTCGAGGAACGCGAGGCAGTCCCGGTCGGACGGACGTTCGCCGTCAAAGCCTTCGACCGGGCTGAGCGGGATGAGATTGACCTTGCAGGGCATGCCGCGCAGCAGACGGATGAGGGCATCGGCATGCTGCGGACGGTCATTGAGGTCTTTGACGAGCGTATATTCAAAGGTGACAATCCGACCCGTTTTCTCGAAATACGCGCGGCAAGCGGTGATCAGTTCCGCCACGGGCCAGCGCCGGTTCACCGGCATCAGGTGGCTGCGCAGGTCGTCGTCCGGCGCGTGCAGCGAGACCGACAGCTCGAACTGGATGCCCTCTTCGGCCAGACGCAGGATGCCCGGCACAACGCCGCAGGTGCTGAGCGTGATGTGGCGCGCGCCGATGTTGATGCCTTTCTGGTCGTTGAGAATACGCAGGGCGCGCAAGACGTTGTCGTAATTATCAAACGGCTCCCCCATGCCCATGACGACAATGTTGCCGGGGCGTGGCAGGGAGGGCTTCGTGCCGGGTGAGCGCGATGCGGCCCCGTCGGTCGCGGGGACGCCGACTGCCTGCTGATCGGCGCGCATGAGCTGGCAGGCGGCCATGACCTGACCGACCATCTCGCCGGCCGTCAGGCTGCGGACGCAGCCGCGCTGTCCGCTGGCGCAAAACGCACAGCGGAAGTTGCAGCCGACCTGTGTGGAGATACATTGCGTGAGGCGGCCTTTGGAAGGAATCATGACTGTCTCCACACACTCACCGTCCTGACAACGGAGGAGCAGCTTGCGAACGTCGTCTCCGGCGTGCTGAATGTGTGCGATCTCAAGCGGGGCCAGGTCGAAGGCCTGGCTGAGCCGTTCACGCCACTCGGCCGGCAGCGTGGTGATGTCGTTCCACGAGAGGGCAAAGGTCTGATAGAGCCCGGTGACAATCTGTGCCGCACGGAAGGGCGGCAGCCCAAGTTCCTTGCACAACGGTTTCCATTCGTCGGGCAGCAGGCCCCAGGCGGAGGGACGAAGCGGCGCGTTCACTCGGTGGTGTCCTTGATACCTTGCCGCGGCTTGAGCAGCGGATTCTTCCATTCGGATTTTTCAGCCGGCGTGAATCCGGCGTTGGGCGCGTTCTTTTCAGACGAGATAAACGGCTTGCGCTCCTGAATGGCGCGGGGATCGGCCTTGAGGGTCGATACGGAGATGTGTTTTTGTTGCTGGTACGGTGTCGCCTCGACCCGCAGCGGCGCCTCAGCGCGTGGTGTCTCCGCAAACGTTTTGGTGCGACGGAACGGGTTCCACCAGGACCGAGAGGCTGACGTCGTGATGGGTTTGCCGGTCGTACGCGGTGCGCGCGCAGGCGTGTATGCCGGTGCCTGATAGGTTTTGGCGTTGCCGGCGGATTTGCGCGGTGCGTAGGCACGAGACGAATACGTTGTCTCGTCGCTGTCTGCGGCGATTAGGCATCCTGCGCATACCGCACAGAGCGCAATGGATAATTGGATACGGCGGGTCATGATGCTTCACAGCGGCCGTTTTTAGAGCTGTGCGCGGCCGGCGCCTTAAAGGTTTCGATCGTCTGCCGGAGCATGGAAATGATCTGGTCGTAATCGGCGTTCTGGCTGACGGTCAGTCGCAGGATGGCGGCCTCCAATTGTGCGTACACCAAGTCGGTCGCGAGGCCGGCGTTGAGTTTGCGCAGTTCCCCGCGACGGATGCCTTCGGTAATCAGGCTGTGGATGATACGCCGCAAACCGATGGTGTGACTGTGAATGTTTCGCGACAAATTGTGGCCGGCACGCTGCGACGCCAGCACGTAATCGAGAATCACCGTCAAAATGACTCGCTGCTCAAATAAAAGCTGGACCACTGCGGTCAGGACACGCTCGAGCCGAGAGAGCGCACTGGTTTTGGAGGAGAGCGCCTCGTTGAATCGTCCGACCAGCAGATAGGAGACTTCCCAGATGGCCGTGTTAAAGATTTCGCGCTTGTTCCGAAAATACTTATAGAGCGTCGTACGGGCAATCGCGCAACTGTCAGCGATTTTCTGATACGTGACGCCATCATACCCCTGCTCCGCAAAGAGTTGGATCGATTTTGCGATGATGATGCGCTTTCGCGCCTCGTGGTCGATGACGATGCCCATCCGCTTCTGCTCCCGAAAACGGTCCTAAAAAAAACATATCCATTGTTTCGGATTCAGAGTGTGCCGTCAAGCTTCGAGAGTGACAAAAAATGCGATATTGTCATGTACTCCCCCTTACGCCATTCCTCTCCGCAGGTGTACGCGCAAGGTGCTAACGCAGGCGGACACGGATACGGTAAAAGCGTTGCGGGCCTTCGCTCGACATGGGTAACCGCATATCGAGCAGATCGTCTGCGGCGTTCACGGAAGGTGTCGAGGCGGCGAACGGTAGAGCACCCAAAGCCGGAGTCGATTCCAAGATAAAGTCGAAACGGTTGTGGTAACGGGCCGGCCAGAGCCAGAACACGCGCACATCGCTGCCGTCCAGCGCGATATGCGCTTCCGGAGGCTCAAGCGCAACGGCTGCGACCGCGGGGGTCGCTGTCGCATCGGTCGGGTCGCTGCCCTCAAGATACTCTTGCAGATCCGAATAGCCGTCGTTGTCCCAGTCATGCCCTAAGGGTGTGCCTGTCACGCCGAAAACGAGATGCTCGTAAGCATCGGGCAAAAGATTGGCGTCTTGGTCGACGGGCGTCGGGGCGGGCAGGGCCGTGGCGCTGAGCGCGATCACTTCGACTTCGAAGTCGGCCCCGCGTCGCGTGTCGGCACCGTTCAGGAAACCTTCGACATGCAGGGTGCTGTTGGAGGGTACCGCAAAGGCGAAAACCAACGGGAATGCTGTGCCACCCGCCGTGACCAGGCTGTAGCTCAGGCCGCTGACGGGATCAGTGAGCACTGCATAATCCGGCGGTTGAGGGGCCCCGGCCGGCAGGTCGAGCGTGAGGCGCGGCCGCGCGGGGATCAGTCCCAGCAAGCGGTCCGCGCCCTGTTTCGCGAGGGTGAGTTCAGCCGCACCGATATGATTGGTGTACGCGCCGGTGACGACGCCTGCCTGCACGACGGTGCGGATGGCATCAAAGGGCAGCGGATATTGTCCGGGCGCGTCGTTCATCTGCAGGGATGCGACGCCGTAGATGCTGTGGGCGAGGGCGCGCAAGGCCGTGACATCGGCATGTGCGGTGTTGGTGCAGGCGGCGCGCAGCCACGAGAGCGTGTCGACCAGGTTGTAGGCGGGATAATCGCGGTCCCCCGCTGTCTGGATGAGCATCAGTTCCGCGGCGGAGGGATGCGGCAGACTCTCGGGCTCGGTACGGGCCGGGAAGAGGCTGACCGCGTTTGCGGTGAGCCGCCCGCGCCTTGAAAGTTCGCGCGCCACGAAGGTTTCAAAGAGCGCGGCGGTCAGGGTGTCCACGACGGTCGCTGATTCGCCTTGCTCGGGTCTGGCCGCTGCCGCGTAAGCCGTCTGCGCTGCATGGGACCACGCGGCGACCTCGGCGGCTGGATCGCCGCCTGACCAGGCGTAGGCCACGCTGACCGGAGGTTGGGCGGGCGCGGTGATGAGCTTGACGAGTTCGCGCCCGATGCGGGGGTCGTCTGACAAGGTGTAGACGTTGAAATGGGCGGGGGTCGTAAAACCGGCAAACAACCCGTCAAACGGAATCGGAAGATTACGGAAAACGAGATTCGGCATCGGTACATAGGGATAGTAGGTTTCGCGGGTGACGGAGGATGCCAGCAGCGAGCCATCGAGAGCCGTGATGCGGCATAGGACGTTTGTGGCAGCCACGGTGTACGCGGCGATCACGCCATCGTAGGGCCGAGGACTTAG
The DNA here is from genome assembly GCA_002071025.1 of Verrucomicrobia bacterium ADurb.Bin070. Taxonomy (GTDB): domain Bacteria; phylum Verrucomicrobiota; class Kiritimatiellia; order RFP12; family UBA1067; genus DUPH01. The sequence continues at coordinate 4,834 of MWEJ01000162.1, forward strand.
AAAGAGGTCGAATACCGCATGCCGCTCACTGGCGCTCTGCGTGCCGGACAAGATCTGGCTCTCGCTGGGTACGCTGGATGCGTTGTTGGGGTCGGTGCCGGCGGCGCGTTCTTCGCGGTCGGTCGCGCCATCACCGTCGCTATCTGCGAGATCGGGTCGCGTGCCGCCAAGAATCTCGTCGAGGTCTAAGAGGCCGTCGCCGTCATCATCCTGTCCGCCGGCCGGGTCAAGCCCCGCCGCGAGTTCAACAAAGTCCGGCACCCCGTCACCGTCGCTGTCCTGCTCTTCCGGCGGGCGGGAAAAGGTAAAGTCGCCGCTGATAATCGGGGTTGTCCGATTGTTCGCACTGTTCCAGCCGAAGCACTGCACGGTGGTGTCGGCATAGAGCCAGAAGGTCTGAGTCCGTCCGGCACTTTGTGCCCACGGATCGTCGGCATTCAGGCGATACAGGATGCGGGTGACGGACGCCGGCGCGGTGATTGTGACCTGCACAGCGCTGTCGAAAAGTCCACCTTCCGGTTCCATGCGGGGGACGCTGACACTTTCACCGGCCGCCGTGAAGAGCGGCTGGACGGCAATATCGGACGCGAGTTGATCGAGCAGCAGATGGGTGGTGTCGGCCGGAACGCCGTTGATGACCGTGGCGGCAGGCGCTCCGAGTCCGAGCGCGGCACCGCGGTCGACGGCCGCCTGGATGGTTGCGGAGGGCGTCACGCCGCTGGCGCTCACCGACCAATCGGCCGCCGTATAGGCAGCGATACGCGCGGCATTGGTGTTGACCAGCGGCTCGCCAACAAAGGCGAGAGTGTTGGGCCTTCCGGCTCGGTCGGACAAAGCGGGCATCGCCACGGCAGGTTCGGCCGCCACGAAGGCGTGCCCGTTGAACGTATAACGGCAGGAGGTGTCCGGAGAGCGGTCGCCGTCGGAATCGATCAGCATGAAGAGTTGTCCGGCCGAAGAATCCGCCAACGCTGCAGTGAACCCGCCCGAAACGCCGGCGGGCAACGCAATCGTGCTGTGCAGTGTGAGCGTCGTACCGTCGAAGTCAAACACGCTGGCCGCGCCGTTGGCGGTGATCAGCGTGAACTGGCGGGTGCCGGGGCCGGGCTGGATGGACCACGGCCTGACGGGCAGTCCGATCGGCGTTGCGCTGCCGAATACGACACCGTATGTGTGGTTCGGCTCCAGAGGAATGCTGTAGGCGGTCTGCTCGCCGGGCGTGAAGACCAGGAATTGGCCCAAGAGGGTTGTTGGTGCGAAGCCCCTGAAGATGAATTGTGAACTGTCTGAAAGCGGCACGCTCTGCGGGGGTTGCAGGCCGACGGAAGCGCCGTTATTGCCGATGGGGAACAGATAGATCTCGTCGGTGTCCGGCAGCAGGCCTGCCACGCGCGGGATCGCACCGTTCGAGACGCAGAGTCCGGCTGCAAATGTGAAGGGGAATGGCCCGCTGTCGAAGTCAAGCTGCGCGAACGTGCCAAAGCCCGTGCTCTGGAAGAGTTGGCAGAAAAAGGCGCCACCGCCGTTGAGGTCGGTGGAGAGGAACAGTTCGTCGGTTGAACTCGCCGGGACGGTGTTGAGAGCGACAGCCAGCCGGGGGCCGGCACTTTGAGGGAAGAGCGGGCGTGGGGTACGTGCACTGCCGGCCGACGCGAGGTCCATGGTAGCCGCGTGATTCGCCAGCATGCCGGTCAGCACAACAGCGTGACGGGCGTTGGTGAGTACCCGTCCCGCCGTTAAGCCGTCAAGCGGTGCAATCCCGCCGGACGCCGGAGATTCCCATGTGATCGATACACTTGAGGTGCGACGCCCGACGCGGAGCAGTCCGGAAGCGCGGTCTGCGGTGACGAGGTCAAGGTCGCCGTCGCCGTCCGCATCGAGCAGACAGGAGAACTCTTTTGGGGTACGGGTGATCCACAACGGTGGCGCGGTCTGCGCACGGGCGACATACGCGGCGCAGAGCGCGAACAGCAGCAAAATGGCGCGTGGCGTTCTCATGGTGTTACCTTGCGGGAATCGTGACGGTTCCCAGTTTAAGAACGTCGCGGGGTTCGCGGCGTTCGTCAAAACGCATCAACAGGTATTCATAGGCGGCACCGCCAACGATGCCCAAGCGGTCGCGTACACAGATGGTGTGAAAGTCTTCCGCTACCTGAGGGTCAATCCTTCCGATCACAAGATAGGAGTCAAGGACACGCCGTTTTCCGGTCGGCGTGTCGATGGCCGAGGCGAAATGCTCGATCATCGGAGTGACCTGGACATACTGTCCTGACACGCTCGGGAAAAGAGAGTTGGCGACCTGACGCCGGTAAAGAACAAAGGGCAGCAGGGTGTCGGAGGCGTCGTCAGGCGCGTACAAGAACGCTTCGAGCGGGTTGTCCGTGGGCAGCAGGTAGCCGCCCGACTGGAGGTGCATGATGTCGGAGTTGTTGTCGACGCGGCCGATCGCAATCGCTGCGGTTTCGCGGGACACGGCGTCGCCGTAGTCTTGATACGGGAGGAAGAGCGGTTGAATGGCCGTGTTGATCGGCGCGGCAACCGGTGGCAACGGGCGGGCCGGCCAAGGCACCGTGACCTGGCTGAGCGGGGCCGGCAACGTCCAAGAGGCGATCTGACGGTACGAGATTTCTCCCTCTGAA
>MWEJ01000163.1 GCA_002071025.1 Verrucomicrobia bacterium ADurb.Bin070
CCCAGTGCCCGCGTTAAGAACGGGTGGACGGTGAGCCGTTCTTCACGGTGTTCACTCAAGGCTGCCGTCTCGCCGAGACCGCATTTTTTCTGTTCGCCCGCCGGCGCGCGCGTGATAAGATGGCCGAACAACACAGGAGAGCATCATGATTGCACGGAACGACGCGCTTCAGACGGAACTGCGCGCGAACATGCGCGGCGGCAAAGGCACGGTCAAGGTCGAACACTGGTTCAAGCCCGAGGCGTTCAGCGCCAAGGCCCGGCTCTGCGCGCGTCTGACGATCGAGCCCGGCGGCTCCATCGGCAGCCACACCCACGATGGCGAAGACGAGATCTACCTGGTCTTGTCGGGCAACGGCCTGATCGAGGAGCAGGGCGAATGGGTGCCGATCCAGGCTGGCGATGCGATCCTGACCGGCAAGGGCGGTTCGCACGGCGTCGAAAACACCGGCAGCGAGCCGCTGGTCATCGCCGCCGTCATCGTGCAGGTCGCCTGAGCCTGCGGCTTTTTTCAGTCGTCCCGACACGGAGTCGCGTCTATGAACCTCCTGCCCGCATCCTTGCTCCTGCCTCAGCAGACGGTCGCCGCCGAAGGTGCCGCGCTGCGCCTCACCGCACTGGCCGCCGAATTCGGCCCGCGTGGCGTGCTGGTTCACGGCCGCTCGCTGCAGCGTACCGGGCTGCTGGATGCCATTCTGGATGAGCCGCCGTTCGGCATGCGCGTGCGCGCCTGGTGCCATGCCGGGGCGGAGCCGACGGTCGACGCGGTCGACGCGCTGCGCGCCGACCTAAAGGCCGACCGGCCCGACTGGGTGGCGGCGGTCGGCGGCGGCAGCGTGATCGATCTGGCTAAGGCGGCGGCCGGGCTGCTGGACGCGCCGCAGAGCGCTGCGTTCTACCAGACCCACAACGCCGAGATCCCGCCGGCAGCGCTGCCGCTGATCGCGGCACCCACCACTGCCGGCACCGGCTCGGAGGCCACGGTGGTGGCGGTGCTGACCGATCCGTCGCGCACCTTGAAACAGTCGATCCGCCATCCCACCTATCTGCCGCGGCTGGTGATCCTCGACCCCTGTCTGCTCCGAAGCTGTCCGCCGGCCACGCGCGCGGCGGCCGGGCTGGATGCCTTCGTGCAGGCCTTTGAGTCCTTCACCAGCCGTCACGCCACGCCCTTCACGCGGGCGCTCTCCGAACTGGCCGTGACACGGCTCGCGCGCGCGCTGCTGCCATTTTATGAAGGCGACAGCGACGCAGCCGGCGAGATGCTGGAAGCGAGTTATCTGGCAGGCGTCGCCCTGTCGCATGCGCGTCTGGGCGTGATTCACGGCCTCGCCCATCCGCTGGGCGCGCGCTTTCATGCCGCGCACGGCCTGGTCTGCGCCTGCTGCCTGCCGGCCTGCCTCGCCTTCAACCGGGATGTTGTCGCCCGCGACCTTGACGCGCTCCATGCGCGACACGGGCTGGACGTGGAGTCCCAGGTGACCGCCTGGATGACGGCGATGAAGCTGGAGAACCCCTTCGCCGGCCAACGTCTGGCCGACCGCGAGGCCTTGATCCGCGAGACGCTCGCGTCGGGGTCAACCGCAGCCAATCCGCGTCCGGTCACGGCAGACGACGTGTCCGCGCTGCTGAACGCGATCTTGGCGTAAAAAAGATGCGGCGACCGCACGGGGGCGAATAAGCCGGATTCTGTTCACCGCCCGAAGGCGGCTCCGATCATTCATCTGAGCAATCTACCCGGAACCCTATCCGGTTTTCAAGCCGGAGCGACACGGGCCGCGTCTCGAGTCCCCTATTTGATCTTGCTCCAGAGGGGGTTTGCCTTGCGGCGGCGCTCTCGCGTCCGCCCGGTGGTCTCTTACACCACCTTTTCACCCTTACCCGGCGCGAACGCCGGGCGGTCTGTTTTCTGTGGCACTTTCCGTCGGCGCCGTTCTGGCAGCGCCTCTCCGGCCTTGACGGCCGGACCTCTCGCCCTGCGGAGTCCGGACTTTCCTCCCCTGCCGAGGCAGGAGCGACCGGTCGCTCCCCGTGCGGCCGCCGCAAAGCCTTGCTACGCGGCAGCCTGAACCGTGGAGAGCCGCCTCGCGGCGGGTCTCTCCCTGTTGGCTGAACCCATCAAAAAAGGCACCCCCTTTGTCGGGCGTGCCTGTCACTGATTCATGAAAAGGATGCGGCCGCACATTTGGCAGGCCACAATCCCCTGGTTGCGCCGCACCATCTGTCCGACCGAGGGCGGCTGCACCAGATGGCACCCGTTGCAGACACAGTCGGCGCCGATACTCACCACCACCGGCCACCGTTTGGTACGCAGGCGCTCGTAATAAAGCATGAACTGCGGCGTCACCTTCTTGGCCGCTTCGGCGCGTTCCGCCTCGGTGGCGGCCAGCTCGTTCTGCACCACGGCCAACCGCTCATCCAACTCTGCGGTGTAGCCGTCCACGACCGTCTGGTCCTCTTCGAGCTTGGCCTGCGCTTCGGCAACACGGTGCTTGACCGGGATCACGTCGTCCATCGCCGCAATCTGGCGCGATTCGTAACTCTCGATCTCGCCCTCGATCTTGGCGATCTCAAGGTTGTACATCTGAAACTCTTTGTTCGTCTTGAGCAAGACCTGATTCTGTTTCAGGGCCTGGATTTTATCCCGGCGGGCTTTGACTTCCAACTCCGCCTCGTTGACTCTCAACTGGGCGTTTTTCAACTCCGCCTGCGCGCGGGCCAGAGCCTCACGGGCGCCATTCAGACGCTCCTGCTCCTGGGCTTTGCGCTGCGGAATGTCACGGATTTCCTGCTGCAGGTCTCGGATGCGGCCATCGATTTCCTGCAGATCGAGCAACGGTTGAACGACACTCACTGCGGCACTTCCTTCCGGATACAACTGATAAAGATCACGTATGAGCGGAGTAGTTTACCAACTCCGTCGCGAGAGTCAAACCCCGATTCGGTTTCGGACCATCCATTTCTTTTCACCCGGGAGGGAAGCCGCGTGAAAAGCGTTCTTCCCTTAGTCCGGCGATTCTGTTAAAAGAGAGGCCTTTTAAATACCGGATGGTGACACACGCGCCGTGAATCTCAAACTCATAGAACAGCAAGGCTTTCATCTCATCGAGACCGTTGACGAGACCAGCCAGACCGTCGCATGGAAAGCCGTGCAGCGGACCTTGGAGCGGACGGTCATCCTGCGGATCCTCAAACCCGAGGCCGCCTCGGACCCCGCTGCCGTTTCACATTTCCTCACCATCGCCCGGATCGTCTCGCGCATCAAGAGCGAGTCCATCGCGTCGATTTTCGACATCGTCAGCGCCGAGGGCCTGCACTATGTCGTCATGGAACATGTCGAGGGGCCGACGCTGGAAGAGCTGGTGAGCGCCAACGGGCCGCTGCCGGTAGAGCGCGTGCTGCGCATCGCGGCGTCGCTGATCGCCAGCCTGGAGCAGTTGTGGGAGTCGGCGCACGTCGTCCACCGCAACCTGAAAAGCTCGACGATCCGGCTCGCGGTGCGCGGCGTGGCCAAGATCACCGATTTCAGCCTGGCGATCCAAGCCGGGGCCGGCGTCAACGCCACGGCCATGGACGGCGGCAATATCGTCGGCACGCCCTGTTACCTCTCGCCCGAGCAGGCGCAGGGCTCGCACACGCTCACCACGCAGTCGGACATGTACGCGCTGGGTGTCGTGCTCTACCACCTGTCTACCGGTGCGCTGCCGTTTGAGAATCAGGACGTGGTGGCCATCCTCGCGGCGCATGTCAAGCAGCAGATTCCGCCGCCGCACCATCTGAACCCGGCCCTGCCCGCCTCCTTCTCGTGGCTGCTTCATCGCCTGATGATGAAGAACCCGAACAACCGCTATCCCGACTGGCAGGCGGTGCTGCAAGACATCCGCTTCCTGCTCACCGGCAACCGGCCGAGCTGCGTCTGCCCCGGCGAGGAGTATCTCAGCACGATCGAGGCCTTCGACGACAATGCCCTCCCCGCCCTAGCCGCCCAGGAGGGCGAGCCGCAGATCCGCCTCAAGCCCACCCGCCGCACCAGCGGCCGGCTGGCCGCCTACCAATCCAAAAACATCCAGGACGAACATGCCAGCGAGATCCGTCGCGAGACGCTGATCAAAGAGTCGGTCTGCTGGCTGGTGCTCCTGCTCTGGCTGGCCGCCATCTTCTGGATCCGCGCGGTTTGGCAGGTGGACCCGCAACGCGCCGAAGGTGCGGGGCCGCTGCCGCACCTGGCACAGGCGCTCGCAAACCTGCCACAGACCGTTGACGCGCTCACCGGCCAACTCCCAGCCCCCCCCCCGGAGGCTTCGGAAATTGAACCGGACCTGCCGGCCGCAGCCCCGGCGACGCCCCCCCCGCCGCCCGCGGCGGACTCCCGGCCCGTCGCGCCTGCCGCGGAACCCGAGCCCGCCGCCGCGGCGGCGCCTCAGCCTGTCGCGGAACCCGCTCTGCCTGCCGGCATCCCCGACGCGCTGGCCGCCCGCTTAGCCGACGCCCTGGCCACCGGCTCGCCCGCCGCCGCCCTGCGCGCGCTCGAAGCCGACCCGGTCGCGTTTCAGGAAAAACCCCGCCTCGCCGAACTTCTCGGCACGGTGCCGGAACCCGATGCCCTGGTCGCCGAATACCTGCGCAGCCAGATCGGCAAACCGCTGATTTTTGAACGCAACGGCAAGCAGCGCACCGTGATCCCCCGCGACGTACACGACGGTGTGATCCGCGTCGAGGCGAACGGACGTGGCATCGACATCGCGATCGGCGACCTGACGGCTGACGAGAAGCTGCGCTGGATGGAGCGTCCCAAAGACGGCGTGCGCACCGTCGCTTACTGCCTGGCGCTCATGCGCTCGTCGCGGCGCGAGGAGATCCCCGCGCGCGCCGCCGCCTGTCCGCCGCTGCTGGCACCGCTGCTCACCGAGGCCGCGGCACGTGCGGCGGCTACTGCGCAGCCGTAGGCTCTGACGGCGACCAGCCTTCGATCACCGCCGCCGCCTTCAGGAGATCGAGGCGCGCGTTCAGCGCGTCTTGGCACGCCTGCTCGAACAACGACGACTTGAGATTCGCTTCGACGGCCTCGTACGGCATCTGCTGCGGCTCCAACTTGACCAGCAGTTTGAAGAGGTGCAGCGTCTGCGTGTCGAGTTCGATGACATCGCTGATCGCTCCCGGCGCCAGTGCGAACAGGGCCTCCTCCGCCTCTTTCGGCAGGTCGCCCCGCACCACCGTCGCGAACATGCCGGAATCGCGCTCCGCCGTGTCGGAATAGGCCTGAACCGCCTCGACCCACGAGATCCGACCCTGTTCGATCTCGGATTTGATGCGCAGCAGATCGAGAAACGCGTCCGCGCGTGTGACCGGATCGACCCAGCGGCAGATGTGCGAGAGCCGCAGCCCCTCGGCCGCCACAAACACTTCGGGATTCCCCGCGTAAAACGCACGCACCTCCTCTTCGGCCGGCGGCTTCACGGTCTTGCGGATCTCCCGCACCAGCCTGCGCTGCTGCAGATTGACGCGCGCCTGCTCTGCTCGCAGCGCTTCGGGAAAAGCGGAGTAATCAGCCGACTCCAGCTCTTTGCGCACCCGCTCCTCGTTCGGCACGGGCTGGGTCTTGATCGCCTCATGCCGCAGCAACAGCCCCTCGATCAGATTCTCCACCGCCCACTCGCGCACCTGCTCGTCGCTCGGTTCACCGCCCTGCTGCCGCACATACTCGACATACTCGGGACGCAACGCTTCGACCTCGGCCTGAATCTCCTGCTCCGTGATTTCAACCCCGTCAACCTTCACCGCCATATCGCCATCCCCATTTCAGCCGAACCGCGCACGCCGCCATCGCCGTGCCAGACGCTCAGGCAAGTCCGGTCAGTTTCTCACACCCCCCGCGCCCGCGTCAACGCGGGATTCGGACACGCGGGATTCGGACGAGGCGAAGTCATTCCTCCTTTGACTGCGGCGGGGCACCACAGTATCCTGTACGCATGACGACACCGCTTCATCTCGTGCTGGTCAGACCGCAGATCCCGCACAACACCGGCGCGATCGGCCGCCTGTGCGTGGGTCTCGACTGTGCGCTGCACCTCATCCGTCCGCTGGGTTTCCATCTCTCTGACGATTACATCCGCCGGGCCGGCCTGGATTACTGGCAGCACCTGCGCCTCGCCGTGCACGATTCGTGGCCCGCGTTCCTCGCCGCCGTGCAGCCGCCGCGCCTCTTTTTTCTCAGCACGCGCGGCACGCGCACGCTCTTCGACTGCGCCTTCCAACCGTATGACGCGCTGGTTTTCGGCAACGAGGGGTCCGGCCTGCCGCCCCACTTCTACAGCGATTACCGCGACCGCCTTGTCACCCTGCCCATGCCCGGCCCCCACGCGCGCAGCATCAACCTGGCCAACGCCGCCGCCGTCGCGGCGTACGAATTCCACCGTCAGGTCGGCGCCTTCACCCCCAGCCCGGAGACGCCCCCATGCGCCGCACCCACAGCCTGACCCGCCTGTCCTTGCTGCTTCTGCTCGCCGCGCTGCGCACGGCCGCCGCTGAGTATTTCGTTTCGACCTACGGCCGCGACACAGAGGCCGGCTCCATGGAACACCCGTTCGCCACGCTGCGGCGCGCGCAGGAGGCCGCACGCCCCGGCGACACCGTCTGGCTGCGGGGCGGCACCTATACCCAGCGCGAAGAGCAGATCGCGCGCCGCAACAAGATCTGGGCCTCGGTAATCCTGCTCGACCGCAGCGGCGAGCCCGGTCGGCCTATCCGCTATGCGGCCTACGGCGGCGAGCGCGTGATCTTTGATTTTTCCGCAGTCAGACCGCCCGGTTTCCGCGTTTCGGCTTTTCACACAACCGGATCATGGCTGCACCTCGAAGGCTTTGAGATCACCGGCGTTCAGGTCACCCTGACCGGTCACACGCAGTCGATCTGCGTCGAGAACGCCGGCTCCCACAACCGCTTTGAGCGTCTCGTGATGCGCGACGGCATGGCAATCGGCTACTACAGCACACGCGGCGCGAACAATCTGGTGATCCACTGCGACGCCTGCCGCAATGACGACCCGGTTTCGGACGGCGGCCGCGGCGGCAACGTGGATGGCTTCGGCTGCCATCCCGCGCGCGGCGGCACCAACAATGTGTTCCGCGGCTGCCGCGCCTGGTTCAACAGCGACGACGGCTACGACTGCATCAATGCGCACGAACCGGTGGTGTTTGAAGCATGCTGGGCCTTCTGGAACGGATTCGGCCCCGGCTTTGAGAAACGCGCCGACGGCAACGGCTTCAAGGCCGGCGGCTACGGCTCAACCCCGGCGGAACGCCTGCCCCGCCCGATCCCGCGCCACGCGGTCCGCCGCTGCTTCGCCTTCGGCAACAAGGCCGCCGGCTTCTACGCCAACCACCATCCCGGCGGCTGCGACTGGATCGGCAACACCGCCTGCCGCAACGCCAAGGATTTCAGC
>MWEJ01000164.1 GCA_002071025.1 Verrucomicrobia bacterium ADurb.Bin070
ACTGCGGAAGCGCAGACCGGCCATTGACAGAAAGGCACACTCGATGAAGACGCCGCTCATGCTCGACACAACGCGAATGGCCATTCACGACGGCCCGGGCCTCCGTACCACCTTCTTCGTGAAGGGCTGCCCGCTCAAATGCCGGTGGTGCCATAATCCGGAGTCGATCAGCCCGGAACCCCAATGGGCGCGCTTCCCGGACAAATGCCAGCGCCATGAAACCTGCACGATGGATGAAGCCGCTTGCCCGACAGGCGCACTGAAACTCTACGGCAAAACCATGTCCATCCCCGACATCGTCGCAAAGGCGCGCGAAGACAGGGTGTTCTACGAACAGTCCGGCGGCGGCGTGACGCTTTCGGGCGGCGAGCCGCTGTTCTTCTGGGAGTGGGCGGTGGAACTTTTCCAAGCGTTCAAGGCCGAGGGGTTCCACACCTGCCTCGACACGTCGCTGTTTGCCCCGCCCGTCGCGGTCGAGAAGATGCTGCCGCTTGTCGACCTGTGGCTGCCTGACTTCAAGACCGAGGACGCCGACCGTCATAAGACGCACACGGGGGTCCCGAACGGCCTCATCAAGGATAATCTCAAGCTTCTGGTCAAAGCGGGGGCCAAACTCGAAGTGAGGATGCTGATTGTTCCCGGCTGCACGGACGGACAGGACGTGGCCGACCGCCACAGGTATCTCCGGTCGATCGGCATCCGGGACGAGGACGTGGTGGAACTCGAATACATGGACCTCGCACGGTCAAAATACGCCGCGCTGGGAATGCCCGACACCATGCCGAAAAAGCCCCTGTAAACGGTTTGCGGTGGAAAAGCGCACGCCGTTGTGCTTCAATGCTCGACGTTCATTCTGTTACAAGGGGGATCTCATGATGACACGTCTTCATATTCGTTTCTTGCCGGCTCTCGTCTTGTTGTGCGCGCAGGCCGCACTCGCCTTTCTGCCACCTTCCGACAAGCAGGAAGGCGTGACACTCCGCATCGAAGGCTTTGCCGAACAATCCACGCCGGAGCGCTTCCAAGCCGAGAAGGTGCCGGCCGACCAGCCGCTCGCTTTCACCGTCACGCTTGTCAACGAGCGTGCCGAGTCCGTGGGCGGCACCGTCAAGGTCTGGCTGAACGACGACTGGCAGATCGTCGGCGACGATACGTTCACGCTGAACGCCGAACCGGGCCGGAGCGTCTCCGTCTCCTGCACGGCGAAGGCCAAGCCCACGGTCCTGAACGCGCTCTACCCGATCCACGCCCGCCTCGCGCTGACACTCGGCGGCCGGGAGACGGTCCTCCACCCGATCGCGATTTTCGATGCGGTCCTGCCAGCGCCCGTCGACACACCGACCGAGCCGCGCGAGGCCCGCCTCGCCGACGGCGTGCTGCGGCTCGATGCCAATGCGGACCGCCGTGTCTTCACCTCCCAGAATGGAAAGCCCCGTGAACTCGGCGTGAATTTTTCAGGCGCGGATGCCGCGAGCGGCACGCACATGAGCCGCGACCGCATGACACGCGGCGGCGTGGAGCGGGCGGGGTTCGCGATCCATCCCCCCTACCGCGGCGGCGCCGGCGAAACGTGGAACGACTTCCGGCTGGCGCTGCCGGCCGGCAAGCCCGCCATCCTGAACTTTTTCACGGCGATCCGCGACACCTCCCCCACCGAGCCGCCCAGCGACGGCACCGAGCACAAAGTCTTTGTCACCGGGGCGGACGGCGAGACGCGCGAGATCTTCTCGCGCTTCAGCGCCAGCAAAGCGTGGGAACCCGCTCGGGTCGATTTGGGCGCGTATGCCGGACAGAGCGTCACGCTGCGCCTCTGGACCGGGCCGGGCCCCAAAGGCAACACGACCTGCGACCAGTGCTACTGGGGCGACCCGGTCGTGACGGTCGGCACGCTGCCTGCGCTGGCGGACGAGGCAGCGTGGCAGGCGCTTGAGCGGAAGGCGGTGGAACGCGCGCGCGGCGCGCTCGCCAAGCGGTTCGGCGCAGGAGACGGCGCATTCCGTCTCGATGTCCGCGGCCAGCGGTTCGGCGCGGCGGTCGTGCTCGGCCGCCAGGGGCTCACGGACGGCGTGTTCGCCTTTTCTGATGGCACGCGCGACCTGATTTACCGGGGATTCGCGTGCGACATCGACGGCGCGCCGGCCGGCGGCGTCGAAAACGGCATGCCCGTGCTCGCGGTTGAGACGCGGCGCGGCTGGCGCTCGTGGCGCGTCACGCACCGCATCGCGACGCCGGACGGCACAGTGCCGGTGCGCGCGACCCTTTGGACAGAGGGCGGCGCCCTGCGCGTGGCGTGGGACATGCCGGGCGTGCGGCGCGACCGACGCGGCACGCCGCGCTTCACGCGCCTCAGTCTCGGTGCCGCGCAATTGCCGGTCTGGCGCGCGTACGCCGGCTTCGGCAACGTGATCCAAAACCCCGGCGCGTTCACCCTGACCGGAGGGGGGTTCAATCTGAGCACGCGCCATGTCGGCTCGGACTACACCAACGGGCTCAGCCTGGTGCAGGCGTGCGACATCTTCCCCGACCGTCTGGTCTACGCGGCCGAGACGCGGCGCTTCGCCCTGGAGACGCACCATGACGCCGCCTTCTTTTTCGTGCCGTCCGCGCAGGGCGCCTTCGCTGCGGCGCGCGCCTACCGCGACGTGTGCGGGTTTGACAAGGGACCGGGCCTCCGCGCGCTGGGCGGGCGCATGTGCATCGACCAGTGGGGCGGCGACTATCGGGAGGCGGCGGCGGGCTTGCGTCAGGCGGTGCGCTACGGTGTGACCGACGCGGTGTTTGTGAAGCATTCTTGGCAGCGCTGGGGATACGACTACCGGCTCCCCGAGATTTATCCCCCTGCCGGCGGGCTTGAGCCGTTCCTCGAGATGCGCCGAGCCGCCGAAGAGGCCGGCATGCTCTTCTGTCCGCACGACAACTACATCGACTTCTATCCCGACGCGGAGGGATACAGCTACGACCACATCGTTTTCAACGAGTCCGGCAGCCCCGTGCGAGCGTGGTATAACAAAGGTCGGCGCGCCCAAAGTTACCGCTGGCTCCCGCACGGTTTCATGCCGTGGATGACAGAAAACATGCGGCAGATGCGTGACGGCTTCGCGCCGGACAGCCTGTTCATCGACGTGTTCACCGCGATCCCGCCCTTCGACTACTACGACCGCAACGGCGCCTTTTACGAAAAGAACGCCACGCAGCAGGCGTGGCGCGACGCCTTCGACACCTGCCGCTCGATCCTCAAGCGCGGCTCGCCGATGATCAGCGAGGCCGGCACCGACGCCTTGATTGGCTCGCTCGACGCGGGCCAGGCCGATCACTTCCCGGCCTCGCGCTGGATGAAGGGTTTCGGCGAGGCGGACCGCACGCCGTGGCACGACATGGCCACGCACGGCAAGATGGTGCTGTTCGCGGGAGGGCTCGGCCCGCGTTACAGCGCGCTGGACTGGGAGAAGAAAAACCGGCCGGAACACGGCTACGGCAGCGACGACTATCTCTCCAACACTGTGCTGGGCGGGCGCAACCCCATGTGCGACGGCCCCTTCTCGCGCCGCACGGTCATGACCTATTGGCTGCTGCACGACGTGTGTGACGCTCTCGCGGCGGATACCTTTGAAGATCACAGGTTCGGCGATTCGATTTATCAGCAGCACACCGTTTTTAGCGGCGGGGGCAAGGTCTGGGCCAACCGCGGCTCCAATCTGGTCTGGACGGTGGCAGATGGCCGCAGGCTGCCGCAGTACGGATTCTATGTGCAGACGCCCCGCGCCGAGGCCGGCGTGGTGCTGATCGACGGGCAGCGCGCGGGGTTCGCCCGTTCCGAGAAGACCTTCTTTGCCGACGCGCGGCCGGTCTCGAATCCGCTCGCCCGCATGAAGGTCGAATCGGCCACCGTATCGGGCACGCACCTCGGCAACGGCGTGTTCGACGTGGTCTTTCAATGGAACGTGTTGAATCCGCCGATCGAGGGGTATGTGCCCTTCCTGCACATCTGCAGCGATCAGGCGAAGGACGGCGGTTCTGAGCAGATCGCTTTCCAGCAGACGATGAAACTGGACCCCGCGTCATTCAAACGGGCAGGCGCCTTTACGGCCACCGCGCGCATTGCCGTGCCGGCATCGCTGCCGGCCGGCGACTACCGCATCCGGTACGGCCTCTACCGTCCAGGGGCCGGTGATCGGATGACGATCCGCGGGGTGAACGACGGCGGGCAGCGCATCCGCGGCGGCGTAATGACGGTCACCAAGAGCGGCAATGCGTTCACGGGCGGGACCTTTACGCTTGAAGCTGAGTCTGACAGCGAAAACCAAGGGTTGAACGTTGATGGCAAGATGCTCGATTTCGGCCCGGTAGTGACAGACGGTGCCTTCCGGTTGCTGCACGGCGAGCGCGGGACGTGGACGCTGATCCCGCTGCCCGGCAGCAAGCCGTTCAAAGCGGAGATCAAACTCGGCGCGTTAGGCACCCCCCGCGCGCGTGTCAAGGGTGTGGAGACGCTGGAGCCCCAGCATGCGGCAGCGCGTGCGGCCGAGTGGTCGCAAGAGAACGGTACGCTCCGGTTCATGTGCGACGCGCAGGCCTTCGGGTACCGCATCGACTTTGAATAGCGATCTTATTGCTGAAGGGGTTTCATGAAGCTGACACGTACCGCAGTTTCGTCCGTGTTTGTCGTTCTTTTTGCCTGCCTGTCTCGGGCGTTTGAAGTTTCCAAACCTGAAATGGAGGGCATCTCTTCCGGAGCGATTCTCGGCTGGGTCGAAGCCGTGGAGTCCAATGTGGACGCGCTGCACAGTTTTGTGCTGTTGCGTCACGGTAAGATCGTTGCCGAAGGCTGGTGGGCACCTTTCGAAAAAGAGCGGCCCCACATGCTCTACTCGCTCAGCAAGAGTTTTACGTCCACGGCTGTCGGATTCGCTGTGGAAGAGGGACGGTTGAGTCTCGACGACACCGTCGTCTCCTTCTTTCCCGACAAGGTTCCTGAACGGCCCTCAGAAAATCTCGCGAAGATGCGGGTGCGCGACCTGCTCTGCATGGGCAGCGGCAACGCCAACGACACCTTCACGCCGATGAAGGAGGGCGCGGAGACGGACTGGATCAAGGTCTTCTTCGCGCAGCCCGTGGAACATGAGCCCGGCACTTTCTTCCGTTACAACACGGGGGTCACCTACATGCTCTCAGCCATCGTGCAGAAAGCCACGGGACAGAAGGTAGCCGACTACCTGAAGCCGCGCCTCTTCACGCCGCTCGGCATGGAGAAGCCGGCGTGGGAGACCAGCGCGCAAGGCATCACGACGGGCGGCTACGGGTTGAAGGTCAGGACCCGCGACATCGCCGCGCTGGGCCAGCTCTACCTGCAGAAGGGGATGTGGAACGGCAAGCGACTGCTCTCTGAGAAGTGGGTCGCAGCCGCCACCGACCGGCAGATCAGCAACGGCGACAATCCTGAAAGTGACTGGAGCCAGGGCTATGGCTTCCAGTTCTGGCGTTGCCGCCACAACGCCTTCCGCGGCGACGGTGCGTTCGGCCAGTACTGCCTGGTGATGCCCGATCAGGACGCGGTGCTCGCGATCACCAGCGGGCTGGGAGACATGCAGCAGGTGCTGAATCTAATATGGGCCAATCTGCTACCGGGCATCCGCGCGCAGGCCCTGCCTGCGGACGACGCCTCGCAGGCCCGCTTGACGGACAAGCTCTCAAAGCTCACGCTCCGTCCGGCGCAAGGTCAGAGCGAATCCGCAGCATCCGCAGGCACGCTCGGCAAAACGTTTGTTTTCGACAACAACGAGAAAGGATTGCAGGCGCTCTCGCTGAATCGCGACGGCCAAGGACTGTATCTCACGATCCGTAACGCCCACGGCGAGCAGCGGCTCGACTGCGGTTTCGGCCATTGGTCGACAGGCGAGCTGACCTTCGAGAAGAGCCTGACGGCGCCCCTTAATACCACCAACGGCCGACAACCCGTCGCTGCCTCCGGCGCGTGGCTCGCGCCCAACCTGTTTCAGGCAGTGATCTATTTCTGCGAGACGCCTTACCGCCTCACGCTCACGCTCCGCTTCAAGGACGACCGCCAGTATCTCGACCTCGATTACAACGTCATGTTCGGCCCGAAAAAGAAGTGGTCACTGATCGGCAGGCCTGTTGCGCCAGCCTCTTGACACCATTGCCGAAAAATACTGAGCCCCTATAACGGGTACCGCATCGACTTTGAAAAACGCCCCTTCTTCACGGAAGGCCGCAGGCTCCACCGCAGCCTCCCGTGCGCGAAGCCGGGCAGGAAGGCGCGCCGGCGCAATCGCCGCACGCTTTGGGAACCGCCGTTGCAGGCGCGAACGTCGAGAGCTGCTTGGCCAGCTTCCTTGCGCCGCAGGCGGGACATGTTGCAGGTTTATCGGCAAGCGTTCGGGCCAGATGCTCGAAGGCATGGCCGCAAACCGAACAGGTGTATTCATAAATCGGCATGCGATTACCATAGCCGATCAAAGGGGCGCACGGCAAGACCGGCGTCAAGCAGTGTCGAGGTGAAATCAAAAGTAGACACTTTGTAGTTGGCATAAGTGGACGGTTGGCGCGAGCAAAAGTAGACAGGGCGTAGCGGGCATAAGTGGACAGGCCGTGCGTTTCGGCCCGTGGAGGTCAGCGCGCGGGTGGCCCGTTCCCCGCCCCCGCCTCCCCGTCCCCGAAGGGGTGGCCCGGAGGGCCAAGGGGAGGCGGGGGCGGGGAACGGGAGAGACAGTAGCCCCGGATTCCGCTTACCCTGTGGCGCATGAATAGACCCCAACTCACACACCGGGTCGCCCCCGAGATGGTGCGCGACGTTCTCTCCCAGTTCAGGAACAGGATGATCTCTGCCGACGAGGCGGCCGAGCGCCTCGGGCTGTCCCGCAGCGGGCTGTACAAGCTTTACACGAAGTACCTCGCGGCTTCGGCGGGAGGCGGCGCGGACACATTCGTCCCCGGCGGCGACCGGGCGGCGCCGTGGCCGAAGGAGGTGGCAGACGGCCTGCGGCGCTGGCTCTCCGCCACGCCGCCTTACAGCTTCGCCTTCGCCGCCAGCGAGGCCCACAGGCTGTTCGGGTTCCGCCTATTTACTAAGGGACAGGTAATTTGAATAAATACGGCTTGCCGATTGATTGCGGGACGTGATAAAGTGACGACGTTTTAACGCGTTGATGGCGGGGTCAACCGGGCGGCAGGTTTGGTTTAGGTTTGGAAGCGGAAGGAAGGAGGCTTGGCATGCGGCACGCGCGGGTGAAGGCGGAGGGCGTCGGGCATTACCACGTGGTGAGCCGGATCGTGGACCGGACGTTCAGGCTGGATGACGGGGAGAAGGAGATCTTCCGCGGGATGCTGCGGCGCGCGGAGGCGTTCTGCGGCGTGCGGGTGCTGACCTACGCGGTGATGTCGAACCACTTCCACCTGCTGGTCGA
>MWEJ01000165.1 GCA_002071025.1 Verrucomicrobia bacterium ADurb.Bin070
TCGATGTTCTGGATAATATCACCGATCGGCCGCGAGATCAGGTCTTCCTGATGGTTGCGGATCAACTCGAAAATCTGCACCGCGTCCCGAAGGACGGCGGCCCGGATCAGCGGGGGCGTCTGTGTTTCCATGGATGGCTCATACGATAGCGCGTCGGGCCGCCCCGCCACAAGCGGAAACATGCCCGTGTCCTCAAACGTTGTACGACCAAGGCGCGCGGTGCGGCTGCGCCAGCATGCCGGCCGCCTCGCCGTCGCCGGGGAGGGACTCGGTTTTCGGATCCCAGCGGAGCTTGCGGTCCAGTTTCATCGCGATGTTGCCGAGGTGGCAGACCGTTGAAACGCGGTGGCCGATCTCGACCGACTCCACCGGCGTGCCGCGCGACTTGACGCATTCGATGAAATTGCGGTAGTGATTGACAAACTCGCTGTAGGAGCCGGTGCCGGGGACCGCTTTGGCGATTTCCGGTGAGGAGGCTTCGATCTTGCGCCCGTTGGTCTCGATCCACCCTTTGTCGCCTTCGATCCGCACGCCGAACGATTTGGGCGACGTCACGCACTCCAGTTCGAGTCCGCCCGCATAGCGGCAGCCGAAATGGACCTTGGTGGCCGTGTCGAAAAGGTCGCCCTTGAGCGGCCACTCGGCCCCCATGTTCCACACCTCTTCGGGCCCGGTCTCGTCCAGCCCCAGCACCCACATGGCGAGGCCGATCGCGTGGTGTCCGAAATTAGTGGTCTGTCCGCCGGAATAATCGCTCACAAAGCGGAAGCGGTAAAGGCAGCGATCCTTGTGGTACGGGGCCTTGGGCGCGGGGCCCAGCCACATGTCGTACTCGAACCCGTCCGGCACCGGCATCGGCTGCCAGCCGGGGCCGGGCCCCTTAAAGTTGTTTGCCGCGACATAGGTGACCACGCGGCGCGGCGTGCCGACCACGCCCTCGCGCACGGCCTTGCGGAAGCCCGCGAGGAAAGCGGTCGAGCGCCACTGGCTGCCCGTCTGCAGCACGCGCCTGTGCGCGCGCACCGCCTTCAGCATCTCCTGGCCGTCGCGCACGGTCAGTCCCAGCGGCTTCTGGCAATAGATGTCTTTGCCCGCCGCCGCGGCCTGGATCGTCTGGATGGCGTGCCAGTGGTCCGGCGTGATGACGGCCACCGCATCGATGTCGCTGCGCGCCAGCAGCTCGCGGAAATCGGTATAGACGGCGCACCCTTTGAACGTGCCGGAAGCCGCGCGCTCGGCATAGGCCTTCTGCACCATGTCGCGCACCGGTTCACGGCCGAGAAACTGTTTGTCGTTCTTGTACCCGTGGCTGGCCCGGTTCACGTCGCACACCGCCACGACCTGAACATCCGCCATCGGCAGCCACTGTTTGAGATCCTGCTCGGCCTGGTTGCCGCAGCCGATGATGCCCAGGGTGATCCGCTTGGAGGGCGCGCTCGCGCCCAGCGTCTGCGCGCGTACAATCAGCGGGACACCCGCGGCGCCGGCCGCGGCCACCTTCAAAAACGCGCGGCGCGTGCTTCTCTTGGTCGATTTCTTATCGTTCGTATCCATGTGTGCACTCCTTGGGGAACGGGTGTTCAACAGGCACAGCCCTCGCTCCCGTCCACTGTCATTTTAACATAAAAACCATGCCATCGGCAAAAAAGAGCCAGAGCGTGCCATCGGCTCCCGTCTGAAGATTCCAGCGGTCATCCGTCAGGTTAGACAAGCTGAACACGCCCGCCGTTTGGCCGGAGAACGCGGCGACCGCGTAGCGCTTTTTCCGGTTCAGCCGTGCCGTATCCACCACATGCATGGCCAAACCGGACACATCGGCATTCCCGTGGATCGTGAGCTTATCGCAAGCACCGTCAGCCGTCACGTCCAAAAGGTACATCCCTTCCAAGAAGGCCCCCGGACCGATTGTGATTATTTGGGTATCGATGGCCGGCGTTCCTCCCGGCGAAAACTCTGTATGGAGCGTCCCGTTCACTACGGCCCCGCCGCCGCTAACCGTGTTGGTTACTGTGAACCCACCGAGATCGAACGTTCCCTCGGCCTCCACCGAAACGGCACTGCCGGGCAGCAGGGCATCGGCGCGCCCGAATTTCAAAGTGCCGCCTCTGATCGTCGTGCCCCCGCTGAAGGTACACGCGCCGCCCAGCGTCAGAGTTCCTTCACCGTGCTTGCTCAAGCCCCCGCTGATGTTTTCCGCCAGCGTGACCGGCCCTGCGACTGCGGGCGTGAGACACCCCCCGCCGCGCAATGTCACGCGCGGCAGATCCCCGGCACCGTATCCGCTGCCCGCAGCGGTCACGAGAATATTCGTCACCTGGCCGCAGAAGGGGCTGCCAGGCTCCAGATCAACCAGCGCGATGGCCGTCGCGCCGACCCCCGCCCCGCCGCTGACCAATACGGCCGGCGCGCCGATGTAACCCGTACCCGCAGACGCGAGCGCAATGCCGCTCACGCCGTAACCGGCCGGCGCGACCAGCGGCTGATTGAGCGTGACCGCGTGCCCATCCGTATCGATCCGCGCACCGCCCGCACGCACATAAGCCGCCGAAAGCCCCTGCATGAACTGCGTGGTACTTGCCGCGGCTTTGAGCAGCCCGCCGTTGAAGTTGAAGTGGGTGGGCGTCGTGGTGTTGGGCGTGCCGTTGCCGAACGATGCGTGCGCCCGGAACAACGTTAACTCACCGGCATTCAGATTCACCGCGCCGAGGGTATTGGTTCCGCCGCGCGAAAGGTTGATCAGCTTATAGATCGCCGAACCGCGATCAAACATCTTGGCACCGGCCCCCAGAAGATTGACTTGTGCGGTGATCGCACTGTTGTTGTTGTACGCAAACAGCACCTCGCCGCCATTGTTTGTGCCACCAAACGAGCCGCCGAAAAGGTTCACCGCCCCCGCCCCCTTACCCCACGCGACCAGCAGGCACCACGCATCCAGCGTGACCTCACCCCCAAACAAGTCCAGCACGCTGGCGTTGCCGTCACCGGCCGAACTGGAACCGCCGACCGCGATCTCGCCGCTGCGCAGCGCGCCGCCCATGATGCGGTGGTAACCATAGCCGCCGCCGTTACCCAGCACATGGAAGGCAGCGCCCGATATGCCCGTGCTGACATTGAACGAGCCCGAATGTTGAATGACCGCGCCGGACACGCCGGACCCATTGCCGACATACACCCTTCCGTTTGCTTTCTCAGGCGACGTCTGGACGGCCAACCCGCCATCCAGCCTCAACACGCAACGATCGCCGGCCCTCATACCCACCGTGAAATCACCGTAGCCGGCCAACTGCGACGCGCCGTTGATCCTGACCGAGACCGGCGTCTCCCTGCCGCCGGCCATCTCAACGGCGCTGCCGATCACATGCGCCGAATCGGCGAGCGCTCCCCATGTCAATTCGCCGCCGGCCACGTGCGTCACGCCAGACACCGTCACGCGCCCTTCCAGATTGACCGTCCCGCTGCCGCGCTTGGTCAACATCGTCCCCGAGCCGTTTTCATTGAGCGCCGCATGAACCGTGAGCGGATGAGCCGAGCGATTGTCAAACAAGATTTCGCCGAGCCCGGCCCCGTTCCGCAGCTCACCCGCGCCGGGGGCCTCACCCAATGCCAAAGGCCCACCCTCTTCGGCGATGCTCACTGCGAACGTTGTCAGTGTCTTGCCGGCCATGGACACAATGGCGGACGTGACGGATTCTTGCGCCAAGCTAAAGACGCCCGCGCCATCCTCCGTCTCCAGCGCGATGGGGCCGGATATACCGTCCGTGACGATCCGCGCGTTCAGAGCGGGGTTGTCGGGAATCACCGAATCCGGGCCGCGCGCTGCAATGTCGATATACGCCGACGCCGGTGCCGCGTACACGCCGCGCGCGGCATCGTACATCGCCAGCGCGGCACCGTTGACAGTCGCCCACGGGCCGATGAACCCGTTGACCAGCGCCGGCGGCGTGACGAACAGAATGCGGCTGCACACGTTGCCGTCTTCGCCCAACCTCTCACCCTGAAAACCCACAACGCCGTGTCCCGAACGTGCCAGCGACGCGAATGTGAGCGTCGCCGTTTGGCCCTCGGCGGCCGGTATTATCTTAACGACGCTGGCGTTCTCGACCACAGTCAGCGAACCCAGCGCCTCACGGTAGTCTGCGGTGCCGCTGCCGTGGACAAATGCGAGACACCCGCCCGTCAACGCGATACCGGCAGAATTGGCCAGCCGGTCCGCCACGTTTTCGGAAACCGAGTTGGACAGGCAGAGAACGCCGCCCTCCAGCACAACTGCTGAGGTTGCATGGGCCGCGCCATTCTCGCCGCACAGCACCAGCGTGCCGTTGCGTACCGTCGTGGCGCCGGCATAGGTGTTCGCGGCCGTCAGACGCCACAGACCGGCCCCCTCTTTGGCCAGCGAGGTGGCGCCTGTTCCGGGGCCGATCACGCCGGCAAGCTCGCCGGCACCCGCCGCAGAGCCCGTCAGCGTAAGTGTTTTTGCATTCGCGCCGACCACTAAATCTTGCGAGAGAATCAGGTCGCCCGTGCCCGACTGGTCGAGCCGCGCGCTCGCCGAGAAGTCGATCAACCGGTCAGAGGTCTCGCCGGCCCCGGTATAGATCAAACCACTGCCTGCACCCCGGAACAGGATCGACGTACCGCAACCGAGGTTGCTGTCGGTCGCGCCCTGATGACCCATCTTGGCGACGCTGACCGCGCCGATCGAGGTATTGACGAAGTTGGACGACATGGTGTTGATGCCGTCGAGCACCAGCGTGCCGCCTCCGCTGACCGTGCTGCGCATTTCAAGCCCCCCCGCGCTGGTGATCGGCGCCCGAATCGTCAGCGCCGAGCCGGTCTTCACATAAATCCGGGCGAAATTCGCGCCGGTTCCCTTGCCGAAGCGCAGCGTGCCCGCGCCGTCAATGATCCCCGTGCCCTCATGCCAGATCGAGTAGTCGCTGCTGCCATAGTCGAGGAAAAGCTCCGCGCCTTCACTGAGCGTCACGTGTGACTCGCCTTCAGACAAGGCGTAACGCATATAGAGGCGATTCAAGCGGTTCATGCCCGCCATCGTCACCCGCCCGCTGTTAAAATTATACAGCGCGCACGGCGCCTTGCCGTTGGTCACACAGTGGCCGTTGAAGTCCATCTCCCCGGTTCCTTCCAGCCTGAGCGTCACCGTGCCGGCAGCAGTGGTGCGGAATCGAAGATCACCCATAAACGTGAGCGAGGCGACGGGACTGAAGTTCCTGAAGGTTATCGTATGTGCCACATCGGAATTGCCGAGCAGCACGTACGCGCCGATCACCTGATCGTTGACCACGCCTGCATCCACGGTGACAGAGCCGCCCGTCATCATCCAGTAACGCTGGCCGGTGGGACTGGTTCCGATTTTATACGGCGCGCAAGACGACGACGTAAAGAGCAGGTGCTGCATGGCAGGCGCTCTGCCCGTATAAGCGAGCGACAGGTTCGTTCGGTTGTTACCGGCGCTATTAAAGGTTGCCGTCCCCCACCCGTATGCCTCCACGCCGTCCGCCCAGTTGACTTTGTTTGTCCAGTAGGCGTCCTGAGTACCTTCCCACACGCTGCTCTGGCCGTCGGCCCGCCAAGCTCCTGTCAGGATGACCACACACGCCGCGCACACGTTTCGACTGTCCGCCATGCAAGCACTCATGCCCGACCTCCGTTCCTGCTGAACCTGTCAAGACTGTCGACCGTAGATTACGTCGGTAGGCACCTTTCAACAAGTGCATGTTCAGAAAAATAGATGCATAAAATTAAAAAAACACCCATGTTCGGTCAAACTCGGGATTGCTTCCCTCGCCCTGAATTGCTTAGAATCTGACCCATGAAAAATTCCAACGTGCTTGTGCTGATGGAGTGGTATGACCATCGTCTACGCGAAGGGATCGGACGTTATGCGGCAGAGAAAAATTGGTACCTGACGGTCAACGACGGCTGCCGCCTGCCGCAGGGCTGGTCCGGCGACGGCATCATCACTCTGCTGAACAGCCGCGCCGACATGATCCGCTACATCCGCCGGCAGCCGGTGCCGTGCGTGGACGTGGGCGCGTTCCGCATGGACATCCCGCTGCCCCGCATCTGCGGCGACCACCGCGAGATCGGCATCGTCGCCGCGGATCACTTGAGCGAACGAGGCTTTCACAGCGCCGCCTACTTCGCCACCGAATACCAGCACCCCCACGCCTTGCGCGGCACCGGCTTTGCGGAGCGTTTCCGGGCGAAGACGGGCAACGCGCCGCGGTTTCTGATCTGGGAGCACTGCCGCAGCCGCGACGCCGACAACTGGCAGGCGCAATACCGGTGGTTGAAGCGCGAGTTGAAGGCGATGCCCAAACCCCTGGCCGTTTTCTGTTACTGCGATTACGATGCGGCGAAAATCGAGTCGGTCTGCCTCGAGGCAGGATTTGCCGTTCCGGACGACATCGCCATCCTCGGCGTCGACAATGACGCGCTGGTGTGCGAGAACATCCGCGTGCCGCTCTCGAGCGTGCGCCACGACCTGATCCGCGTGGGGTACGAAGGCGCCGCCCTGCTGAACCGGCTGATGGCCGGCCAACCGCCGCCCAAAGCGCCGGGGCTGATTCCGCCGCGCGGGATCGAACTGCGGGCCAGCACCGACAGCCTGACACACTCCGATCCGCTCGTTCGAGCCATGCTGCAGTTCTTCCGCGACAACCCGCACCGCAGCATCGGCGTCGACGACGTGGCCGCAGCGCTCGGCCAGACGCGCCACAAGCTGGAAGAGCATGTGGACCGCGTGCTGGGCCAAACCGTCTATGCCACGCTCATGCGCCTGCGCCTGTATGAGGTCAAGCGGCGTCTGACACTGACCGACCAGCCGGTCAAGGAGATCGCCGAAGCGACCGGCTTCTGCCACGCGCAGCACCTGAACAACGCTTTCCGGCGCTTCGAGCGCTGTACGCCCACCGCCTTCCGCAAGCGCGAACGGCGGCAGTGCGCAGCGCATGCCGAAGACGCTTAAACGCGCATCTCCCAGCCCTTTTCATACTCGCGCGCCCAGAGTTCGGCACCGGGACTGCCAGCCGCCAGGCGGCCGGTTTCCGGATTGACCTTGACCGTTTCGCCGGTTCGCTGCGCGATGTTGGCGAGGTGCGTCAGCAGGGTGCTCGCATGCGCGACCGCCGCCGGCGAGGGCGTCGCCGGATTTTTCTCGCGGATGCAGGTCACGAAGTTCGAGAGATGCGCCGCGTCAAGCCCTTGGGTCGGGTCAGTCCGGTTGGTGGCGTCGCCCACGACATCCTTGGCGGTCCACTTTTTGAGTTCTTTGCCGCCCGCGTCAAAAAGCGTGCAGATGTTATTCGGCGTGAAGAGCACCGCGCCCTTCAGTCCGTAAATCATGCATCCCGTGCTGGCGCCTTCGTACGGCCGCGCC
>MWEJ01000166.1 GCA_002071025.1 Verrucomicrobia bacterium ADurb.Bin070
CTACCTGATGAAACTTCTCCGGTCGGACGCCGGCCCCGCCTGCCATCTCAAAAAAAATTAGATGCGTCGGCCCTGTATTCGCGCCTTATATTCGCGCGACCGCGCTATGGACGTGAGGCGCGGCGCCGTGCTAACATGAGGCTGTCTTTACACGCTAAACGGTGAACCACCATCAAGGGAAGTCCATGAACAGAATCAACGTGTCGCGTCGTCATTTTCTCGCCGGAACGGGTTCCGCGCTGGCCATGCCAACCCTCCTGTCGTCCGGATGTGTCAGTGCTAAAGGCCTGGCCGCCCGCCGTCCGCTGCCCTCCGAACGGCTCAACGTCGGTTTCATCGGCTACGGCACGATGGCGCACGACAACATCGGCAACTTCCTGAACAACGACCAGGTGCAGGTCGTCGCGATCGCCGATTGCAACAAGGAGTCGGGCCTGTACGGTTACCGCGCCGAACGCCTAGGCGGACGCGAGCCGGGTCGCCGCCGCGTCAACGAATTCTACGCCCAGAAGCTGAACCGGCCGGATTACAGCGGTTGTGCCGTGCACGCCGATTTCCGCGAACTGCTGGAGATGGACGGCCTGGACGCCGTGGTGATCAGCACGCCCGACCACTGGCACGCGATTCAGGCGATCTGGGCCGCGCGCAAAGGCAAGCACATCTACGGCCAGAAACCGATGTCCCTCTGCATCGCCGAAGGGCGCGCGATGGCGAATGAGGTCGCGAAAGCGGGCATCACCTTCCAGGTCGGCTCGCAGCAGCGCTCGGACAATTACTTCCGCATGGCGTGCGAGTTTATCCGCAACGGCCGCATCGGCAAGCTGCAGAAAATCGTCGTGGGCCTGCCCGGCGGCCACAGCCTCTTCGGCAAAACCGGCGCGGACGCGAGCCTGGACCCGCTGCCCCAGCCGCCGCCGCACATCGACTTCAACATGTGGCTCGGCCCGGCCAAACAGCGCCCGTTCATCCCCGGCCTCCACAATCCGCTGTCGTGGCGCGCGAACCTCGACTATTCCGGCGGCATGATCACCGACTGGGGCGCGCACCACCTCGACATCGTGCAGTGGGCGCTCGGCAAAGACGATAGCGGTCCGGTGGCGATCGAGAACCTTGAGAGCGACCTGCCGCCGCGCGACGCGACCTTCAACACCGCCGCGAATTACAGCTTCGAGGTGGTCTACGCCGACGGCACCCGCGTCTTCGTCTCGAACAAGAACCCCAACGGCGTGCGCTTTATCGGCGAGGGCGGCAAAGAGATCTTCGTGACGCGCGGCAAGCTGGAAATGAAGCCGCAGGAGCTGATCCGCGAGAAGATCCAGGAGAGCGAGATCAACCTCTATAAAAGCGGCCAGCACGAACGCAACTTCATCGAGTGCGTCTACAGCGGCAAACCGACCATCACGACCTGCGAGATCGGGCACCGCTCGATCACCATCGCCCACCTGGCCAACATCGGCCTGCGGCTGGGCCGCAAGCAGGTGAAGTGGAACCCCAAAACCGAGCGCTTCGTGAACGACGCCGAAGCCGACACGCTGCTCGCCGCGCCGATGCGCGGCGCGTGGACGCTGAACATGAAGGTGTAAATGGCACAAGAGTGGAACATCCGTTCGCGCGGCCACGTCTGCTCGGTCTGCGCGCAGCCGTTTGCCGACAAGACGCCCTGCGTCTCAGTGCTGCGCGAGACCGAAAACGCCTATGAACGGCTGGACTGCCATCCCGCCTGCTGGCAGGGACTCGCGCGGGACTGGGAACCCTTCAGCGTGTGGGAGGGCGTCTATGAAGCCCCCGCGCCGGCGGCGGCCAAGCACGAGCCGCTCAAGAAGGAGACGGCCGAAAGCCTGCTGCGCCGCCTGATCACGCTCGAGGATCCGGCGATGCAGAATGCCATGTACGTGCTGGCCGTCATGCTGGAGCGCGGCAAACAACTGGTCGAGCGGGCGGCCAAGCCCCACGAGAGCGGCGGCATCCTGCGCGTGTATGAGCACAAGAAAAGCGGCGACACCTTCGTCGTGCTCGACCCGCGCCTCAGACTCGACCGCCTCGGCGAGGTCCAGCAGCAGGTGGTCGCCCTGCTGAGCGGCACACATGCGGAAATATGTTCGACATTCTGATAGCAGGCGGTACGCTGGTTGACGGCACAGGCGCGGCGGCGCACGTGGCGGATGTCGGGGTGCGGCAGGACCGCATCGCGGCGATCGGCGACCTGTCGGAGGCCGAGGCAGCGCGGCGGATCGACGCCGCCGGTTGGGTTGTCGCGCCGGGCTTCATCGACGCGCACGCGCACTCGGATGCCTACCTGCTGCTGGAGCCAGACGCGCCCAGCAAGCTCGCGCAGGGCATCACCACCGAAATCAACGGCCAATGCGGTGGTTCGGCCGCGCCGCGCCTGGGGCGGGCACGCCTCTCCTCCGATTGGGCGTCACACGCCTATCCGCAACGCGACGATGCCTCGCAGACGGTGAGCCGCTGTGCGTCCGCCGGACCGACCTGGACCACCGTTGCCAGCTATCGCGCGCTGTTCGACGCGGTCCGCCCGGCCCTCAACACGGTCCAGTTCATCGGCCACAACACGCTGCGCGCCGGCGTGATGGGCTATGAGCCCCGCGCGGCCGGTCCGGCCGATCTGCAGGCGATGTGCCGGAACCTGGAGCAGGCCCTCGACGAGGGCGGCTGGGGCCTCTCAACGGGCTTGCTCTACCAGCCCGGCAAATATGCCGAGGAGGAGGAGATTGACGCGCTCGCCCGCGCCGCCGCCGCACGCGGCGGCATGTATGCCACGCACATGCGCAGCGAGGGCGGCCGCCTGACCGAGTCGATTGACGAGGTCCTGGAGCTGGTGCGCCGCACCGGCATCCGCGCGCAGCTCTCCCACCTCAAAACCTCCGGCCCCGCCAACTGGCACAAGATCGACGCCGCGCTCGAACGGATCGATGCCGCGCGCGCCGACGGCCTCGTGGTGCACAGCGACCGCTACCCCTACGTCGCCGCCGGCACCGACCTCGACGTGGTGCTGCCGGACTGGGCCTCGGCCGGCGGCCGCGACGCGATCCTCGCCAACCTGCGCGACCCTGCGGCGCGCGCGCGGATCGCGGACGAACTGAACGGCAGCGGGCGCAACTGGGCGTCCGTGATGATCGGCGGCGGCTGGAGCGAGACCGTCCGCGCCTTCAGCGGACGCACGCTGGCCGACGCGGCCGACGCGCTCGACCTCACGCCCGGAGAGACCGTCTGCCGCTTCGTCGAGGCGGACGAGACCCGCACCGGCGCCTTCTTTTTCGGCATGTGCATGGAGAATCTGCGCCGCATCTATGCGCAGCCTTGGGTGATGCCCGGCAGCGATGCCTCGCTGCGCGCGCCATGGGGACCGCTCGGGCAGGACCACCCCCACCCGCGCGCCTATGGCACCATGCCCCGCTATCTGCGGCTGATGACGGGCGGCGAACCGGGATTCGCGGCACTGTGCGGGCTCGAAGAGGCTGTGCGCCGCATGACCGCACTGCCGGCGCAGGTGTTCGGTCTGCACGACCGCGGCGTGCTGCGCGCCGGCACGTACGCGGACCTCACCGTGTTTGACCCGAAAAACTTCACCGACACCGCCACCTACGGGCAGCCGCATCGTTTCGCGAGCGGCATGCGCCACGTCATCGTGAACGGCGCGCTCTCTTATTCCGAGGGACACTTCACCGGCCAGCGCCGGGGCCGTTTCCTGGACCGCCGCCCGCATTGATGATTGCCGCAGCGGGGCACGTCTCGTTATACTGCTGGCATGCAACACACAGTGTCCCTACGAATCGGATGTCTCGCCGTGGCCTGGGCGGCCGTGGCACTGGCGGAGGTGAATATGAAAGCGCAATGGCGTACTTTGACCGCTGACGAGGCGCGCGTCATCGTGGACAAAGGCACCGAGCGCCCCTTTTCGGGCGCATTCGAGAAGCACACCGCATCGGGGGTCTACACCTGCCGGCGCTGCGCGGCGGCGCTGTATCGGTCAGAGGACAAATTCGACGCGGGGTGCGGTTGGCCGTCGTTCGACGCCGAGGTGCCCGGCGCGGTCCGGCGGCAGACCGACGCCGACGGACATCGCACCGAGATCCTGTGCGCGACCTGCGGCGGCCATCTCGGGCATGTGTTCAGCGGCGAGCGCCTGACGCGCCGCAACACGCGCCACTGCGTCAACTCCGTGTCGATGGACTTTGTTCCCGAGGACGCTTTGGACACCTCCTTCGCGCGTGCCGTTTTTGCGGGCGGCTGTTTTTGGGGCGTCGAATACTACCTGCAGCAGGCGTTCGGCGTGATCCGCGCCGTCAGCGGCTACACCGGAGGCGCCAAGGAATTTCCGACCTACCGGCAGGTCTGCGAAGGCGGCACCGGCCACATCGAAGCGGTCGAGGTGCTCTTTGATCCGCGTCAGACCTCTTATGAAACCTTGGCTAAACTCTTCTTCGAGATTCACGACCCGACACAGGTGGACCGCCAAGGCCCTGACATCGGCGAGCAGTACCGCTCGGCCGTCTTCTACCGCGACGACGCGCAAAAGGCCGTGGCGGAAAAACTGATCGCGCAGTTAAAGGCCAAAGGCTTCAACGTGGCCACGCGCCTTGAGCCCGCCGCACGGTTCTGGCCAGCCGAACCCGAACACCAGGACTATTATTTCGTCAAAGGCAAGACGCCCTATTGCCACGCGCCTGTGAAACGCTTCGACTGACCTGTATCCGGTCTCCCGCGCTCGCGCAGATACGCGCGCGTTTCGGCCAGGACGAGCGGCGAGAGGCACAGCAGCGCCACGAGATTGGGCAGCGCCATCAGCCCGTTGAAGATGTCCGCGATCGTCCAGCAGGTTTCGAGCTGCGTCACGCAGCCGACGTACACAACCGAGACATAGACGGTCCGGTAGACCGGGATGGCCCGGATGCCGATCAGGTATTCCAGCGCCTTCTCGCCGTAGTAGCCCCAGCCGATCAGCGTGGACCAGGCAAAGAGCACCAGGGACAACGTGGCGACTTGTCCGCCCCAGGGCCCGTACACCGAGCTGAAGGCGGTGGTGGAAAGCAGTGCGCCGGTCAGCCCGTTTCCGTCAGGACCGCTCTGAGTCCACGCGCCGCTCGTCAGGATCACCAGCGCCGTCATCGAACAGACGAGAATGGTATCGATAAACGTTTGCGTCATGGAGACGAGCGCCTGGGTAACGGGATGGTTGGTGCGCGCCGCCGCCGCGGCGATCGGCGCCGACCCCAGCCCCGATTCGTTGGAGAACAGGCCGCGCGCAAGCCCTGTGCGGATCGTCTGGGAGAGCGCGGCCCCGGCGAACCCGCCGGTCGCCGCCGTGGGCGTGAAGGCGTGGTGCAGGATGAGGCGCAGCACCGCCGGGATCGCGTCGGCGTTGGCGATCAGCACGCCACCCGTGATGACCAAGTAAAAAACGATCATGAACGGCACCACCACGGAGGTCACGCGCGCGATGCCCTTGATGCCGAAGAGCAGCACCAGTCCGGAGAGCAGGGTCAGCACGGCGCCGCTGTCGCGCGGATTAAGCCCATACGTCGCCTGAAGACCTGTCGCCACGGCATTCGCCTGCGTCAGGTTACCGATGCCGAAGCTGGCGACGACGGTCAGGCAGGCAAAGAGCACGGCCAGCCATTTCTGGTGCAGCCCGCGCTCGATATAATACATCGGCCCGCCGGCCATCGCGCCGTTCGCCGCGACCACGCGGAATTTCACGGCCAGCAGCGACTCGGCGTATTTGGTCACCATGCCGACCAGCCCCGTCAGCCAGAGCCAAAAGACCGCGCCCGGTCCGCCGAGGGCGATGGCCGTCGCCACGCCCACGATGTTCCCGGTCCCGACCGTTGCGGACATGGCGGTCATCAGCGCCTGGAAGTGGCTGATATCGCCCTTGCCGCCCGCTTCGCGGCGTTTGACAAACGCCAGCCAGAGCGCGTGCGGCAGCAGGCGGAACTGCAGGCCGCGCAGCAGGACGGTGAACCACACGCCGGTTCCGATCAACAGCACCATCAGCGGCCAGCCCCAAACCAACCCGGCCAGCGTATTCAAAAAAGACGCACAGGGCACGCTCATGTTTCACGCACCCTGACCGTCTCCCCGCGATCGGCGGCGGCCGCCGCCCCGCGCCGTCTGTTCCTTCTCCTGCCTGTCCGAGTCATTGCTCTGTAAAATACCAGACGGAACGACTGCGGCGCAAGAGCGACGGTCCGTTATGTAATCGGCTGGAGACCGGCACGATCCGCTGCACCAGCCGATTGCGACAGAGCACGACAGAATAGCCGAGAGAACCGCTCTTCTCCCGCATCGCCGAAAGCGCCGCCAGCGAGCCCGCGCGTTTCTGTACACTCATCGGCCAGCTCTTCTCGGCCATGTCCAAGGGCGGCGACTTTGGCATGGAGCGCATCCGCCACTTCAACGGCAGCCTCTTCGATACGGCTGACGTTCTCGAACTGACCGAAGCCGAAGTCAAACGCATCGTCGCCGCCGTTCGGCTGGACTGGAGCGCGGTCGACCCCTCCATTTTCGGCACCCTTTTCGAACGCGGCCTCGACCCCGCCAAGCGTACCCAGCTCGGGGCGCACTTCACCGGCAAAGAGGACATCAGGATTCCGTTACACGCCGACAACCTGTTTTGAAACCTTCCCGTTCCCGAGAACAGACGAGTCCCAGGCGATTCCTGGTCTCGCCCGCAGCCGCTTCAGGCGTGCGCGAACCCGAGGCCGACTGGACGCCGCGCGATCTCTACGACGCCCTTCTCGAACGCCTGCTGGCACTGAACCTTGAACGAACCGGGCTAGTTAAAGGAGGTCAGGCGGTTGATGATAATCGTTTCAGGCGGGATGTTGTCCCCGCAGTCCTATCGTGTCCGACCCTAACACCAATTACAAGTCCATCGCGACATCCATCGCGAATCCACTGGACGATCTGTCGAGGGCCGGTGTACGCTTTCCCCGTTGGCTTCAAGGGGTGCCAGCGAACCGAACTGAGGGAACGAAAATGAAACGGCAGGGAATGAGGACGGCATGTGTTGCGGCGCTGGTTGCGGCTCCGGCGTTTCTGGCGGGTGCGGAGGCGGTGACGCTGGCGGGCAAGGGCGCGCAAATTGTTCTGGACGGCGGCGGCAGGGGTGTGTCGTCGCTCAAGACGCCTGACGGCGTGGAGCTGGCGGCGGTTGACAAAGCCCCGCAGCGGCTGTTCTCGCTGACGGTCTCGCGGCAGGCGGAGCCGCCGGGCGAGCCGGTCACGGTCGGGAGCTGGGACGCGCGCGCGTTCAGCATGAGGCGGACCTCGGCTTCCGCGGCGACGCTGACCTATGCCGATTTCTCAAACGGCGTGGAGCGCGCGGTCTGCACGGT
>MWEJ01000167.1 GCA_002071025.1 Verrucomicrobia bacterium ADurb.Bin070
CCCATTACCCGAACGTGGTTTTGCCGCTGGCCGTCGGGCGTGCTTCTGATATACTGCCGAGTATGAAATGGGGCTTGGCGATTCTCTTGGCGGGCGCGGTTGTCGCGCTGCCTTTCCTCTTCCGGCGTGCGCCGGAGGTGGGGGACTGGCGCCCTGGTGACCCCGAGTTAGTCATCGTCACGCCGCATAACGAAGCGATCCGCCATGAGTTCGGCGAGGGATTCTCGCGCTGGCACCAGACGCGTTTCGGACGGCCGGCCCGTATCGATTGGCGGGTGATCGGCGGCACGACGGAGATCATGCGCTATCTGGCCTCGGAATACGCGGCCTCGGCGCGACGTTTTTTCAAGGCGCAGGGCGTGGCGTGGCCGGCAGACGGTGCGCAGGCGGTGCTGTCCGGC
Organism: Verrucomicrobia bacterium ADurb.Bin070; assembly: GCA_002071025.1. Classification (GTDB taxonomy): domain Bacteria; phylum Verrucomicrobiota; class Kiritimatiellia; order RFP12; family UBA1067; genus DUPH01. The sequence goes on from MWEJ01000167.1 coordinate 402, forward strand.
AGCAGGCCGGATGACGAGGCGCGGTGGGCGTTGTGGCAGGCCTTTCGCGCGTGCGATGCGCCGGACGAAATGACGTGCCGTATGGATCTCTTTTTCGGCGGCGGGGTTTACGACCACGCGAAGGCGGAACGGCAAGGGCTGACTGTGGCGGCCTGGGGTGCGGCGGGGCCGCCTGCTGGGCTGTTCGAGGATGCTGGCGGGCGCGTGTTGATCCCCGCTGCCATGAACGGCGAGGTCTGGCGCGGCACCGCCTACTACGGCTGCGTGCTGAGCGCCTTCGGCATCTGCTACAACGCGGGGCGCCTCGCGGATTTGGGCATTGCTCGCCCGCCCGAGGCGTGGGAAGATCTCGCGGATGCGCGATATGCCGGCCATCTGGGACTGGCAGATCCCACCAAGAGCGGCAGCGTGGCCAAGGCGTACGAGATGATGATCCATGCCCGTTGCGCGCGGTATGTGGCGCAGGCCGGTTTCAGCCGTGAGCAGGTTCAGCGCTACGAGGCGCTTTTCGCGCAGGCGGCGGCTTTGACCAACGACGTGCCGGCAGGCGTGCCGCCCGCCTATCAGGCGGCGGTGGAGCAGGGGTGGCTGGCGGGCGTCAATCTGGTGCGGCGCATCGGCGCCAACGCGCGCTACGTCACGGATGCGGCCGGCAAGGTCCCGAATGACGTCGGGATGGGCGCGGCGGCGGCCGGCATTGTCATCGATTTCTACGGGAGGCTCCAGTCGGAACTCTCCTCGCCGCCTGGGCGTGCGCCGGTCATGACGTATGTGACGCCGGTCGGCGGATCGAGCGTGACGGCCGACCCGGTCAGCTTGCTGCGGGGGGCGCCGCACCGCGCGCTGGCCGTGCGCTTCATCGAGTATCTGCTGGGGGAAGAGGGGCAGAGGCTTTGGAACTACCGTGTCGGCGAGCCCGGTGGCCCGGTCCGGTACGCTTTGCGCCGCCTGCCGATCCGCCGCGATTTTTATCCTTCGGCCGATCCGCTGCTGCAGGCCGCTCAGGAGCGGCACCGGCCGCACCTCGCCGATCCGCTGTGGCAACCGGAGGTCGATGCGTACCGGCTGGGCGAGGCCTTTCATTATGAGGCGCGCTGGACTGGCCGTCACTTCGGCATCCAGCGCGAACTGATTCGCGCCATGTGCTTGGATGCCGGCGATGAGCTCAGGCAAGCCTGGCAAGCGATTTTGGAGAACGGAGGGCCTGCGGCCAATCCCGAGGCCATGCGCCTGCTGGAGGCGATGCCTGACGCGCCGGTTCCTTTGAGCTGGACCAGTGCGCTTGACTACTACGCACGACAGCCGCGGCTGGACGTGCTGAGCGCGTGGACCGCTTTTTTCCGCAGGCACTACCGGCAGGCCGAGGCGGCGGCCCGCCAGCGAAAAGAGGACGGACGTTTGTAACGGATGCGAGATGGTCTGTGTATACCTGATCACATGCGTGCGCGGTTCGAGTTGAAGCGTGCCGGGCGGCGTTACAGTCGCAGAGAGGAGCGGATATCAGGATGGTGAGAGGAATCGGGGCGGCCGTGTTGGCTGCCGGAATCGCGTGCGCGCAGCCCGCCGCGCAACAGCAGCAGCCGGAGCGTGTCGAGGTGTCGGCCAAGGATAGTTTCAACGGCCAGTCGTTCGCCTATATGCGGCTGCTGCGGGAACGTAACCACCGGCATGAGCGGTATGACGTCAGCTATCCGTCGCCGGAAGTGACCGATTTCGAGCCGAACAACACGGTGCCGGCCGAACTCTATCTGCCGCTGGGCATGAGCCGTGACCGCGCGTTCCCGGCGGTGGTCTGCATGCACATCTTCCACGGCAGCTTCGATTTGGAGCGCATGCTCTGCGCGCGGCTGGCCCAGAACGGGGTGCCCGCACTGTTTTTCAAGCAGCCCTATTACGCCGAACGCGGCGGAGCGGAGGGCAAGGCGCGGCTGGTCTCGGACGCGGAGGTCTTTGTGCGCGGCCTGGAGCAGGGTTTGAAGGATGCCCGGCGCGCGGTGGACATCATGCAGAGTCTGCCCGAGGTGGATCCGGCGCGGGTCGGGATCACCGGCGTCAGCATGGGCGCCATCCAGTCGGCCAGCGTCTGCGGTATCGAACCACGCATCCACAAAGCCTTTCTCATGCTGGGCGGATGCGACGTGCGCCAGATTGTCATGACGGCACATGAGACGCGCAAGTTACGCGCGTTTATTGAAAAACTTGAGCCGGAAGCACGCGAACGCGTGTTCGCCTGTATGGATCGACTTGACCCCATTCGCGCGCAGGATGGACTCAAGCGCTTGGCGCAGGCTGACCGTCTGCGTATGACCTGCGCCGAACTGGATCAGGTGGTGCCGCCGGCGTGCAGCCGCCGGTTGGCAGAGGCCGCCGGGTTCGCGGACCGCGTCACCTGGCTCACCGGCATGGATCACTATTCCGCGATGGCCGGTTTTCCGAAAATCATGGAGGAGGTGGTCGCCTTTTTCGGGAAAGATGTGCCCGTAACGTGGCAGCCGCCCCAGACGAACGGCGAGAAGAGCGCCTCCGAACTGCTGGGCGGTTTTCTGTCCGGTCTGTCAGCCTTGCTGGGCGGCGAGCCGGCCGAGGATCGCGCGCACATGGCGGGCGTGACGGCGGAGGTGACGGTCGACGGCAAACAGTACGCCGCCGCGTTCGATTTCCTGCGCGGCACGCGCGGACGCTTCAAGCTGACCGGCACCTTTCCCGAAGTCGGCAAGGCCGGTTTGGGGCAGGGGGCGTATCCCTGGCTGATCGGAGCGGGCAAGCGGGTCTTTTGCGGCACCGAGGCAAGCCGCGCCGACTTGGCCGCCGCAGCGTTGATCCAGCCGCAGCGCTTGATGAAGATGCGGGTGGCGGTGGGCGCGCTCGCGGCCGCCTCTTTCTCGCCCGAAGCGCTCAAGCAGTACTACACGCTGGGCGAGCTGAAACGCTCGAACGGTGATCGCGTGGTCGAGGTTAAGGTGGATCATAAAAAGACGCGCGGCCGGCTCGAACTGACTTTCAGCGCCGACGGCACGCCGCTGGGCGCCTCGTGGGCGTTTGGCGACGCGGTGGGCACGGCGCGTTTCAGCCATTGGCGCCTGCACGCCGTCACGGATGACGCCTTGTTTGAACCGCCGCCTGACCTGCCGCGTCAGGCGGTGCTGCAGGAAGATGTGCTGCGGATGTTCGCGGCGGTGTTTGAATTCGCAGTGGAGGCAACAGAATGAAGCGGCAGACGGTTTTTGGAGTGGTGGCGGCGGTGGTGATCGGCTGCTTGTCGGCGCGTGCGCAGGAGGCGTTGCAGGTGGTCGCGCGCGACCCGGACGGGCAGGGGCTGCTCGGCCAGGTGAACGGCAAGCGGGTGCTGATCGTGAGCGGCACGCCCGAGCAGATGGGCCGTGCGCACGGTCGCCTGCTCGCCGAGCTGGTGCCGAACGTGATGCCGCGCACGATGGCGCTGGTCGGCGCGGGGCTCGCCGTGCAGAAGGGCGATTGGTTCTACGATCGGATCGATGAAATCTACCGCCGCGCCGGCCCGCACACGCCCGAGCGGTTTCTGCGCGAATGCCGCGCGATGGCGGCCGCGGCCGGCATTACGGAGCGGGCGGCGATCGGCGGCAATTTCTTCCCGGAACTCTTTCACTGCAGCGGGGTCGCAGTGCGAAACTCGGCCAGCGCCGACGGCCGCGTGGTACATGCGCGTGTGCTGGACTACATGCGTGACATCCATCTGCAGAACTACACCGTGCTGCAGGTGTTCGTGCCCGAGGGCGGTATCCCTTGGATGTCGGTGGGGTACGCCGGTTTTCTGGGCACAGTCACGGCCATGAATGTCAAGGGCTTGGCGATCGGCGAGATGGGCGGCAAGGGCGAGGGGGATTGGGACGGCATGCCCATGACCTTCCTGATGCGTGAGATCGCGGAACGTGCCGAGACCGTCGAGCAGGCGCTCGCGATCCTGCGCGCCGTGCCGCGCACCTGCGAATACTATTACGTCATCAGCGATGCCGCCCGCAACATGGCCGGCGTCTATGCCACGCCCGGCGCGGTCCAGGTGCTGGAGCCCGGTCAACAGGATGAGCGCCTGCCGACTGTACCGAAGGACACCGTGATGTTTTCGGCCGGCGGACGTGCCAAGGCGCTCTCCGAGCGGCTCCACGCGCGGTTCGGCACGATCACGCCGGAAGTGATGATCGAAATTATCAAGCGTCCGGTGGCGATGCGGTCCAACCTGCACAATGCCGTGTTTGTGCCGGAGACGCTCGACATGTGGTTCGCCGATGCCGGCAAGAAGACCCCAGCCTGCGACGAACCGTACACGCGGGTCAACCTGCGCAAGCTGCTTGAGTTTTATGCGAGCCAGCGCGCGCCGTAATACAGTCGCTTCTGGTAGGGACGCCTCGCCGAGGCGTCCGCGGCGGTCTCGGCGAGACCGCCCGGGTGCGTGTTCGTGTCGCGCTCTCCAGAGTGTGCTTCGCATCAAACACGCGCCCGACTCGCATTCCCCCGTCGTTAGCCGATGACGCCGGCCGCGTGCATTTTGGCGACCGACGCTTTCATCTTTTCGAGGCCGGTGCGCGCGGTTTCGGGCGCCGGCCGCTGCCAGTACGCGGCGTTGAAAAGCTCGACCGAGAGCCAGACGCTCGCGCGGTTCTCCGCAAACGTCGCGAGGATCTCTGTGAGGGGCGCGATGCCGTCGCCCGGCCAGACGCGGTCGCTGTCCTTGAGGGCCTCGCGCGCCGGCTGGGCGGGGTAGTCGTTCATGTGGAAACAGTGCGTCGCGCTGCGGCCGAGCAGCCGCAGCGAGGCCGCCTCGCTGCCGCCGCGGTACATGTGGTAAGCGTCAGCCAGCACGCAGGCATCGGGATGCGCGGCGCGCGCGGCGACATAGAGGCACTGGTCGACGCGCGAGAGATTCGCGGCGGCGCCCCAGAACTCGAGCTGCGGAATCACGCCCATCTCACGACCCAGTTCCAGCACGGCGCGGTAACGCTCGGCGGCGCGGTCGAGGTCGAGCTTGACGTCGGCCTTGTAGACGCCGGCGGGCGACGCCGCGATGTGGGTGCCGCCGAGTTGCGCGACGAGGTCCATGTCCCGTTTCATCTGCTCCATGCCCTTGGCGCGCGCGGCGTCGTCGTCCACGGCCCATGCCGCGAAGCCGATCGCGCTGATCACCGACAGCCCGGCGTCGGCGCACTGGCGCTTGAGCGCGCCAAGCGCGGTTCCTCCGGCCGCGGCCTTGGCGATGTCCTCGACCCACGGTTCGATGCCGGTGTAGCCGGCTTGGGCGGTCAGGACGATCTGGTCCGCGAGCGGCAGCTTATAGCCGCGGAGGGTGGCGGTGTTGAGCGCGTAGCGGAAGGTGCCGCCCGTCGCCGGCGCGGGTGCCGCCGCGCGCGAGTCGGAGGCGGGGATCATTCCGAGTGCCGCCGTGGCGGCGGACATGAAACAACGACGTGAAACACCTGTACGCATGCGCAAGACTCCCTGTTGCCGCGAGGCGCTGCAACCACGTTCTTGACGCGCACCCCGCGTGATGCGCCCGATATTACCCGTATCCGTTGCTGGAAGTCAACCGGGGTGGCTTTCGCGCGAAACGTAGTTCTCACTGGCATTTCATGCGGTTAGCTGCCTATAATGCTGAAGTCACGCGGCGCTTTATTTCGAAAAGTGCGGTCGCGGCGGGGATTACTGGATCGGGAATCATAATGAAAGTGTTATGGATCATTCTCCTCTGCGGAATGGGGGCCGCAGCCGCTGCGCAAGGCGGCGAGATTCGCTTTGACTTCGAGAGCGGCGATCTGCAGGGGTGGCAGGTGGTGGAGGGGGCGTTCGGGCGGCTCGTGAGCGACCGGACGAAAGAACACCACGGCGGTGCGCCCTACACGAAGGTCGGCACCTTTTTTCTCTCGACGCTGGAGAGCGCGGACGGCACGCGCCCGGACGACCGCTTCGAGGGCGTGATTGAATCGCCGGTGGTGGTGCTGGAAGCGCCCGAGGTGACGTTGCGCGTGGGCGGCGGGAAAGGTGACGGCGTCTATGTCGCACTCTGTACGCTGGACGGTCGTGAGGTGGCCGCTGCGCGGGGCGCGAATTCGCAAACCTTGCAGACGCGCAGCCTGTCGGTCCCGGCCTGCGTGGGCCAACCGGTTTTTTTCCGCGTGGTGGATCGCGCGGTCGGGAGCTGGGGCCACATCACGCTCGACCACGTGACGTGTCAGGGCCGGGTGGATGAGCAGGCCTCGGCGCAGCGGTTTGAGGCGCGACGACGCGAGGTGGCGCGCGTAGGCAACACCGAGACGGTCGAGCGCCTGCGCGCGGGCATCCGCGAGTTGGGAGCATTATTCAGCGGACGCTATCCCGCCGAAGCGCTGCTGCAGCGGCTCGACGCGCTGAACGAGAGCGGAGATCCCGGCGCGTTGGATGCCTTTTCACGTGAGGCGCTGGTGCGCGAGAACCCGCTGCTCAACGCGGCGCCGCTGCTGTTCGTAACGCGCAAGCAGTATCGTCCGGACCATCACAACACGGCCACCCTGTTCGTGTCGTGCGAGATCAATGCCCGCAGTTATGACACCGAGGGCGCTTTCAAGATTCTGGATGTTCGGCGGGGCACGGTCACCACCCTCTTCGCGCCGGGGCCGGGCGCCACGGTGCGAGATCCGGATCTGGATTTTGCGGGCGCACGGCTGGTGTTCGCGATGCGCAAGGGGCCGCAGGATGATTACCACATCTACACGATGACCGTGGCGGGAATCGACTTGCGGCAGCTCACCTCCGCGCCGGGCGTTGCGGATGTCGATCCGGTCTGGCTGCCGGACGGCGGCATCCTGTTCTCGGCCACGCGCGAGCCCAAGTACTGCATGTGTAACCGCCACATCATGTGCAACCTCTACCGCATGGAGGCGGACGGCGCCAACATCCACCAGATCGGGAAATCCACGCTCTTTGA
>MWEJ01000168.1 GCA_002071025.1 Verrucomicrobia bacterium ADurb.Bin070
ACCCGGGCGTCCTCACAGATCCTGCGCATGGTCGCTCCCCTGTAACCGTGCTCCGCAAACACATTGGCGGCAGACGTCAGTATACGGTCACCGGCGCTTCTGCTCTTATCGTCTCTCTTAGCGGGTTGCTGTTTCGGTTCCATGAGGTTTCCCTCCGTTTTGAACGTCTGTTTGAGACATCTGTTTAATCATAAGCCGTCACAAGGTTGTGTCACTTCCCTTCACTCCTTTGTGCGAAGCTCCGCCGCTCTATGTCCTTTGAGCCCTCGGACATGGGGCCGCTTCCGTGCTCGACTCCACCGCAGCCGACCAATCGTCCAGAAGCGCCACCACGGTATCGTAGCCGTGGAAACGCGCGATCGCGTGTGCCGTCATCCCCCATTTGTTGCATCTGCCGGGGTCAGCGCCAGTATCAAGGAGCAAACTGGCGATCTTGACGTTACCGTTCATAGCGGACGCCATCAACGGAGTGACTCCGTCAGCGTCGGCGCCGTTCACGTCGACGCCCGCCTCCAGCAGTCGCCTGACCTCTGCGTCCCGGCCCCCATGGACGGCCAACAGCAAGGACTTTACAGCCTCGCCGTCACCTTTCTGCACGCACTCGTTCATGTTTTCTTACTCGCACACACCGTGCCACGCGAAAATTGCGCCCCTTTTCAGTTCTTTGGCCCCTCAAATGACACATGCGTCATCTTTAAATGCCGCATATTTCATCCACTGTAAAATACTGCACCTCTGCAAATCACCACATACAGGTTACGGATCGACCGTCAGGACAAGCCGGAAGCCGACGTGATTGTTGACGTCGTCGGGCGCCATCTCGTGACGGTTGGCCGAGCGGCAATGGTTCGCGTCGCTGCGCCAACTGCCTCCCCTCATGACCCTCGCTGATCCCGAGCGGGGGCCTGCCGGATCGGCTTCCTTCTCCGCATACTCACCGTACCAGTCTAGGCACCACTCCCAGACGTTGCCGTGCATATCGTACAGGCCGGCGTCATTGGGGCGGTAACTGCCGACCGTTGCCGTCCCCGTCGTATCGTCCTCGCCGCCGACGCCGAAGCCGCCGGAATTGCATTTGTACCTGCCGACAGCAGCCAGGGCCGGATCGGATTCCAAGGAGCGGATGTTCGAGCCGCTGTTGATCGCTCTCGCGACTCCGGCACGGCAGGCGCATTCCCACTGCGCCTCGGTCGGCAGGTCGAAGGCCTTGCCCGTCTTGGCTCGAAGCTTGCCGACAAAGGAGTTCTTGTCCACGTCCTTTGTCACTGGCCACTCCTGCCCGGAGCGCGTTCCGCGCACCTGGCTGTAGCTGACGTTCTCTACGGGGCGCGCGTTTCGATACTTCGGCCCGCCGAAAAGGGAGGGCCAGTCCCCTGTGACGCGTTCCCACTGGCGCTGCGTCACCTCGAACACGCCGATGTAGAAAGGCCGGGTCAGCGTCACGTCGTGCCGGTTCTCATCCGGGCCGCGCCCCAGCTCGTCGTCGGGGGACCCCATCGTAAAGGAAACAGGGTTCATTCTCCGAAGCACCAGCTTGTCGGTCTTGTGCTCCTCGCCCCATCCACCCTTGGGGGCCTCCGCAAGAAACACCACCGGGTACACATTGACCCTCTCGCCGCCGGACAGGTCGACTACAAGAAACAGATCGTCCTTGCCGGGCCTCTTTAACGCGGGCGCCGCGGCGGCCGTCGCCACAGGCGCGTTCGTCGCTGCTGCGGACGCACCCGCCAGCGCGGCCAGACGCTCGGCATAACCCAGACGAACGGCCTGCACCCGCTTCCGTTCCTCGTCGACCGCCGTGGCCTCTTCGAGCTTCTCTGCCCGGACAAGTTCGCGCTGCATCCGCCCGAGCGCCTGCTCGTAACTACCGGTCAGCGTTCCCAGTGCGGCTATCATCTCAGCCTCGACCTTGGAATACTGCTTCACGTATCCGGCCTGGCACGCTTTGATTTCCTGGATCGGGTCGGCGCCTGCCTCGGCCGGAAGCGTCTTTGCTCCCTGGAACCGTTCGATTTCAGCCTGCAGGGCTTTGACCTTCGAGAGGTCTCCCTGCTGCACGGCGGCCTGCCGTTGGTCTTCGAGTGCCTTCAGGTAGATGCTCTGCAACTTCGCGAACTTGTCCTGATAACCGGACAAAACGTCATCCGCGCCCTTCTGATAAATCGTCTGGTAAGAGGCGAGGTCCGCCGCGTTGGCCGGACATAAAGCTGTGGTTGCGGCGCCGGCAAGGACCAACCCAAGCACGCAGATAGCGCTTTTCATGACGTTCAGTCCCCCGCTTATCCGACCCGAAATGAGCCACACGCGATGAGCGGACCGTGGGCGGCATCTCACGGCGCCCTTTCATTTCCACTGAAACCGCAAGAGTAGCACGGGTAAACGTGCCGTCCTCCGCAACAGGAACACTCCGCATAGATCGTACTCCCGATCATCAAAACACTCATGCGCCCCGAGCGGCCGCACTGTGCGCATTTTGTCGGAGGATCGATAGCTCTGTGACATCTGGGGCATGTCATACTCCCCGAGGAGCAACCGGCCGCCATAACACCGAGAGAAGCCATGAGCGCTAATGCGATGACCGGAACGAAACAGCATCTGCGGGCAAGGTTACAGTTCTGATATCGCATTTGCGTTCTCTCTAATTGTCAGAAACGGTTGTTGATCACAACTTCGCTCATCGGCAACTGCCAGGGCAGCGGCCACCCGGCGTGCGTAGCCCTTCCGACCGCCACGAACATGGCCACTGTGTGATCCGGCGGCAAATGGATCAGCTTGCCGACCGCGTCGTAGTCGAAGCCGTCCATCGGGCAGGAGTCGTAACCCATGTCTTTCGCTGCCAGCATGATCGTCTGCGCCGCCAGACCGCAGGAGCGCATCCCCTCGTCCCGCTGCACCTGCTCGCGTCCCCGGTAGTACCTGTCGATGGCTGAAACAAGGTAATCTTTCACATTCTGCGGAGCATGCGCCCAATACCGGGCAGGATTCTTCTCCCACGCTTTCAGATCCGCACAAAGAACGATTAGCAGCGACGCATCTGTCACCTGGGCCTGGTCCCAAGCCGCCGCCCGGATTTGTTTCCTCAGCTCGGGATCGCGGACCAACACGAAACGCCAGTTCTGGATGTTGAATGCAGTCGGGGCCATGAGCGCCAGACTCATTAGCAAGTCGACTTCCGCATCCGTCATGGCGTGGCCCGAATCAAAATGTTTCACTGCCCGCCGCTCCTCGATCGCCTCTAGTACGTCCATGCTCTCTCCTTACAGCCCGTTCTCTTCTTGTGACATGTAATTGCCCGTGTTTGGCAGGGTGGAGACAATACCCCATTCGCTCTGACTGCAACGGGGCAACGTCCCCACCCGTTCGGCTCCTTTCTCGCCGCACCAGACTTGCTCGGTCTGGCGCGGCTCCGCTTTTTACTGTTCATGGGGCAAAGCCCATCGGTTCCTGCGTTTACATCTCGCACCTCCTTTCCAAGCTCACGGTCTGCCGAACAGAGACACTGAGTAACATTCACCCCGTTGCCATCCCGTGACGAAAGGCCCTACGGGACGCGCTTGACGCTGTTGAGCGTGCCGTGCTCGTTCTGGACCCAATCGGGGCATTCGGGATCGGCGCACCAGGTGCCGTTAATCACGAACTTGTAGGGGTGGTCACCGGCGCAGAGCTTCAGGGTGGCCGAATAGACGCCGTCGCCCCTTTTATCGGACATCTTCTTGGCCGACGGGTCCCATTTATTGAAGTCGCCCGCGAGGAAGACCTTGCTGCCGACCTCGGCCCGGACACTGAAGGTGACGCGCCGCTTCTCAGGGACGACCTTCTCCACAATGGGGTTTGCACACTCCGCTTTCGCAAGCGGCTTCGGAGTATCGTCCCTTTTGGCCGGAGTCTTTTCTTTGATTTTCATGTCGGCTTTCCTTGATGCTCTTTACACTGTTTGTCTCTAAAATTGCATAACCCGTGCCACGCTGAAACTGGGCCTCCTACAGCGGATACAAGCCCCCTGAATGATATATGCGTCATTTATCGGTGCAATATATCTCATTCTGTGATAAAGATAATAACCACTGGAGGATATTATGCCGACTCAACAGGACTTTTTCAGGGAGGTCACGCTGCGCGTCTCACGGCGGCTGGACGTGACCATAATGCTCGAAGACCTCTTCACGTACCTGCGCACCCGGATGCCGTGCGACCTGTTGCAGATGAACTACCTCGACAACGACACTGGCGAGCTGCGGCGCCTGGCCTGGGTCGAAATCCAGAACGGAAAGCGGATCAGTCACAGAAGCCACACGTTGTTCGCCTTCCCGGAAGACCTCATGGCCGTGCTCCGGAAAGGAATGCCTGACGACAAGTCCCTGCCGCGTATCGAAATCTTACGCGCGGGACAGTTGCCGACGCTGCCGACGTACTACCCGCAGCATCCGACTTTCAAGGAGGGCTTCAAGCGTTTTCTTCTGGAAGGCTACAACACCGTCATTGTTCATCTGTTTATCGAGAACCAGCACATCGGCGCCCTGTTTGTGGCGGCACGTCCTCCGGCCGCCTATACCACCGAGCACATTCACCTGTTCGAAGACGCGCTTGAGCCGCTCGCCATCGCCTTCAGCAATGCCCGCCGCTACGAGGATCTGCTCCGGCTGAAGGACCATCTGGACATCGAGAACAAGGCTTTGTCCCGAGACCTGAGCACCGCATCGGGAGCGGTTTTGGTCGGAGAATTTGGCGGGTTGCGTCAGATCATGGAATTGGTGCAGCGGGTGGCCACGCTCGCCAGCCCGGTCCTGCTGCTGGGCGAGACCGGCACGGGAAAAGAGGTTCTGGCACACGCCATCCACGAGATGAGCCCGCGACGCGACAAACCGTTTGTCCGCGTTCAGTGCGGCGCAATCCCCGAATCGCTGCTGGACAGCGAACTGTTCGGACACGAGAAGGGGGCTTTCACAGGAGCCACATCGGTGCGTTACGGACGCTTCGAGCGCGCGCATCAGGGCACAGTTTTTCTCGACGAGATCGGCGAACTCACACCGGACGCGCAGGTCAAACTGCTCCGCGTCCTGCAGGAGAAGGAGTTCGAGCGCGTAGGCGGTTCCGAAACCCTGCGCGTCGATGTGCGCGTGATCGCCGCCACACACCGGGATCTGCCCGAGCGCGTCCGACAGGGACGCTTCCGGGAGGATCTGTTTTTCCGGCTCAACGTGTTCCCCCTCACGATTCCGCCGCTGCGGCAGCGCAGGGAGGACATCCCCCAACTGTTACAGAACTTCTTAAACAGCAAGTGCCGCGAATTGAATCTGCCCCAGCCCCCGCTCCCTGACGCCGAGACGTTGGCCAAGCTCCAGGCGTACAACTGGCCGGGAAACGTCAGGGAACTGCAGAATGTGGTCGAGCGCGCGCTTATAACCTCGGGCAACGGCCCCCTGTGGTTTCCCGAACTCACCAACTCGCCGCCTCTTGACGCTAGCCCTTTATGCGCCCAGCCGACGCACGCAAGCGCCTTTCCGAAGCTTGAAGCCGTAGACGCGGAGCACATCCGCAAGGCGATGCACGTTGCGCGCGGCCGGATACAAGGTCCCGGCGGCGCGGCCGAACTTCTCGGCCTGCAGGCGAACACGCTCCGGCACCGCATGCGCAAACTCGGCATCCCCTTCGGCCTTGCCTCCAACCGATGGGAGGGCTCGTCCGATCAGAACACACCTTAGGCCGGCACGGCGGGTCGCGGGATCGCGACCCGAATAAAGTGCGCCAGCTCGGAGAGTTCGTTGACACCCTAAGAAACGCAAAGAGCCCAAATGACAAATAGTGAAAAATCTCTCTCCCCTACCACAGAAGGCCACACGCCTCAAAAGCAACGCGCCATTGGGTTCCGCTACATCAGCGGAGTAGTGGACAAGGCTGTTCTTGACCAGATTGCATCCCGGCTTTCAGAACAAGACATCTCTTTCAAATCCTTCGATATGTCTGGGCAGCCGCAAGCCAGCATTAATGCTTTGCTGAGCAGCTTCGCCTTGTTCTTATCCTCCGATATCACAAACGCCTACATGTTGGGGCTTCTGACAAATGCGACATACGACGTCCTGCGCAACTCACTACTCGGGCTATGGACATCGATAAAGGGAAAGAAAGTCACACAGGTGACGGCCCACTGTTCTAAAAAAGTCCCGGTCTCGTTAGACATCAACATGACCGTTGGCAATGACTCGTTGACTTTCAAACTCGATGGCGATGTCTCTGAGGAAGTCCAACGAGTGCTAATTGACCGCATATTCGATTTCCTCAAGTCGCACCGCGAGAGCAAGCAACCGCAGCACCTGATTCTCTTCACCGACAAAACCAAAACCGCCTGGAACCCCGTTCCCTTTGAGACCCTGATCCAAAGGGAGTTCGAGAAACACAACAAAGCCTCCCTGTAACTTACACGAGGCACCAATGTCTATTCCATTTATCGAGCCCATCATCTCTTTGATCTCAAATGGCCTTCAGTACTGGCTGGGGCGCAAGACTGCAAAAAAAGAGAATCTTGATCGCCTGATGGGTGCGTTGGAACAAAAGACCCTAGACTGGCTTGCCGCACTGGCCGATGGCCCGCAAGGGCTAAATCAGAACGCCCCTCATATCTACGCGTTCGAATCCGCGCTCTCTCGCCTCGAACGCAAACTCACCGATGCGCAAAAGGCACGCTTGACGGCGGATTGCCTCAATCTGCGCAATCTTCGCGACATTCAGCAAGCCCGCCGCGAACTGAGACAGCTGCTCGACAATCTGAAGGTGCTCCGACTAGAACTCAGCCCCTGAAAAAACACCAACGGATTCTTCGTTACAGCGTAAATCAAACCCATCCTCCCGATAACCTTAGTCAAATGAATCAAAGTCAGGCTAGTATGAGTACGGTAAAAAGATCAAATACTGTCGAGTCAACAAATCCGCCCGCATCAGAAAGCAAAACAACAGAAGGAAACCGCCCAGCTTATGAATCGTTTGATGCTAGAGGCTCTTGCAAAACCCCCTGGACGCTGCGCCTGACGGCTTGCGTCCGGGGCGTTTTTTAAGTTGAAGAGCCGCGCCGCCCACTGCGGGCAAGCATGACGCCCTCGCCTGCGCCCCGTCGTTTTCCGCACGGCACAATACCGCGGCCAACCGAACAAGAAGCGTGTCGCGCATCCCGATGAGTTTGTCTCACCACACGTGCGCGCATTTTTTTTAAATAGTCGTAGACTGTTGCTGCGCAATATGTTATAAAGTCTATGTCGCCCGAAAGAACGGGTCTGGACACGCAGAAGGAGACGAAAGCGCATGCGGCACACGCAACCCCAAACCCCGCCG
>MWEJ01000169.1 GCA_002071025.1 Verrucomicrobia bacterium ADurb.Bin070
CATGCCGCAGTGCCGACTGCATGGCACTCACTGGGTGCATGTCACACCCGCAGTTCTGACGTTATGAGTCAAATTTAAGATGCGTCAGCCCTGTACTGCACGGATCGCACCCTTTTCATCTTCGGCACACCTGTGTTATTGTTTCTGCACTATGAAAAAACGAACACTGCCGTTCCTCGGCTTGCTCTTGCTTCCGTTCTGCACCGCGTTTGCGCAGTCGTCGCCCCAGTCGGTCACGCTCACGAATGTTGCCTACTACGGCGAGCAGGCGCTGGCCGGCGTGGGCGATTACCAGCGCGCGCAGTGCCGGCTCGATCTGCGTTATCCCGCCGACCGTAAAGGGTTCGCCACGGTGGTCTGGTTCCACGGCGGAGGCCTGCAGCACGGACGCCGTCACTTCATCGAGCTGAAAGACCCCTCGATCGCGGTCGCCGCCGTGGGCTACCGCCTCTCGCCCAAGGTCAAGCACCCCGGTTATCTGGAGGACGCGGCCGCAGCCACCGCCTGGGTCCTGTCCAACATCGCACAGTATGGCGGCGACAGCAACAAGGTGTTTGTCTCGGGCCACTCGGCGGGCGGCTATCTCTCGGCGATGGTCGGCATGGATGCGCGCTGGCTCAGCCCACACGGCTTCTCAAACCGACAGCTCGCCGGCATCGCCCCGATTAGCGGCCAGGTCACCACCCACTTCCACGTCAAGAAACTGCTGGGCGACAGCGGCCCTGAACTGCGTCCGCTGATCGGCGAGTTCGCCCCGCTCTTCCACAGCGCCAGCAACCTGCCGCCGGTCTGCCTGATCACCGGCGACCGCGCGCTGGAGTACAAGAACCGCGTGGAGGAGAACGCCCTGCTGGCGGTCAGCCTCAAAAACCTCGGCCACCCCCGCGTCGAGTTTTACGAGATGGGCGGACTCGACCACGGCACGGTCGGAGAGGGCGGTCTGATCCCGCTCAGGAATTTCATCCGCCGCTGCTGCACGCCGAAAAAACGCTGACCGCCACCGACCGCCCATGAATCCCTCTGTCACAGGCCGCATCCATTCGATAGAATCGTTCGGGACCTTGGACGGGCCTGGCATCCGGTATGTCCTTTTCTTCCAGGGCTGTCCGCTGCGCTGCCTCTACTGCCACAATCCCGACGCGCGCGGCGAGTCAGGCGGCACCGTCATGACAGCCGGCGAGGTGATGACCGACATCCTCACCTACCGCGCCTTCATCGCGCGCGGCGGCGTCACGCTCTCCGGCGGCGAACCGCTGCTGCAGCCGGCGTTCACCGGCGAGGTGCTCGACGGCTGCCGCGAGCACCGGCTGCACAGCGCGCTGGACACCTCCGGCGCCGTACCGCTGGCGCACGCCGCCCCGGTGATCGACCGCGCGGACCTGGTGCTGTTGGATATCAAGGCGCTGGAGGACGACCTCTGCGAACCGCTGACCGGCAGCAGCTCCGCCAACACGTTGGCGACGCTGGAGTATTGCGAGGCCACCCGCAAGGCAGTCTGGATCCGCCATGTGCTGGTGCCGGGCTACACGCTGGACAGAATGCGTCTGGAACGGCTCGCCGATTATCTGCTGCGCTTCGGCTGCATCCGAAAAACCGAACTGCTGCCGTTTCACAAAATGGGCGAATACAAGTGGAAGTCGCTCGGCTGCTCTTACGCCCTGACCGACACGCCGCCCCCGACAGACGCCCAGATGAACGAAGCCCGCGCGATCTTCCGTCAGCGTGGTCTCACCCCGTAGCGCGCGCAGCGACCGCCGCGCCCCTCAAGCCGCAGGACGGTCGAGCAGCACCTGGTCGTCCTCGTCGATACCGTCCGTCACTTCGACATAATCGGTCGAAAAGCGGCCGGTCTTGACCTCCCGCTCGACTTGGCCGTCGCCCACCCGCACCTTGCAGAAGCTCTTGCCATCCCGGTTGTAGATGCCCTCGACGGGCACGTAGAGCACATTCGCGACTTTCTCGACAACGATCTCGACCTGGACGGTCATGCCCGGCGTGAGCCGTTCATCCGCTTCATTGGTGGAGATATCCGACGCATAGACTTTGGGACTGCTCTGGTCCCACGGAATGATCGGCGTCGAGGCCCCCGAGATGCGCACGATCTCGCCGGTCAACGTCAGGTCCGGCACAGCCTTGGCGCGGATCACCACCGGCAGGCCGATCTTGATATGCGAACGATACTCTTCCGGGATGTTGACCTGAACCTTGAACTTGGTGACATCCGGAATGAGGCCGATCGGCTCGCCGACGCTCACATCGGCACCGACCTTAATCTCTTTCGGCGTGTCCCAGCGGTTGCGCCGGTTCTCGCCGTGGATCAGCATGCCGTCGGCCTGCGCACGGATCACCAGTTTCGCCATGTCGGCCTGAACGTCTCGCAAGTCATTGCGATAATCCAAAATAAGCGTCTCGCGGTTGGCGATTTCAATGCGCTTCTTGCTGATTTTGGCATTGTTGTTCACGATGGTACGCTGCACGGTCAACTGACTTTTCATCACTGCTTCTTCCAGCTTCGATATCCGTTGCGGATACTCGTAACGCTTGAAAATGCGTAGCTCATAAAAAGCTTTGTCCATCGCCTGTTCCGCCACAGAAAGCGCCTTCTCGGCGTCAGCCACTTTTTTCTCGGCAGCCGTGACGGCTTCTGGCTCCTGCGAAATCGCATCCGTCAACGCTTTCTTGGCATCGTCGAGCCCGCGCTTGGCACTGTCATAAGCGGTCGAGGCGTCCTGCGTGACCTGCACCAGGTCCGTCTTCTTACGCGGCGCATCCTCGTCTTTATATTTCTCGTACTGCTCCTGAGCGTCACGCAACGCATCCACCGCCGATTTCAACTCGGTCAGATTGTCGGCCCGAATCATCTCCAGATCCTGCAGCGCCAGCTTGTAGTCCTCTTCAGCCAGTTGCAGCTTGCGGGTGAGGTCCTTCTCCTGCTCGACAAACCATTCGTCCGACAACTTGAAGATCACATCATTCGAAACGACCGTCGTACGGTCCGGCACCAGCTCCACCAGCTTAAGCTGGCCATGGCCGCGCTTGCCGTCAAATCGCAACTGTTGGCTGCTGATGGCGTCAAGCTGCCCCTCGAGCCGGAACGCGACATTGAAGCCGCCACGCCGCACCGTGTAGAAACGGTCCAGACTCTCGCCCGCCGGCGTTTTCGCGCGCTCCGCGCATCCGGACAACAGCGCCATTGCCGCCAGCACCACAAAAACTTGGACACGGTAGAACACGGAACGCTTCTGACCTTTCACCTGCCGCGCACGCGATGCGCGCCCTGCGGCTCTCACTTCTTCATCTCGTCCCAGATCGCCTGGTTGTCGCGGGCGACCTCTTCCTCGATCGCCTGAATGCGCGCGCGCAAGTCCTCGGTCACGCCGGCCGCCTGCGTGTCGCCCAACTGGTCAAACGCCCCCGGCTCGACCAGGCGCATGGTCATGAAAATCACGATCTGCGAAGTGAACGCCTTGGTCTTCTTGTACTGAAACAGCGCCCCCAGAAACGGAATGTCGGCCAGATAGGGAATGCGCTTCTCGGTCTCGCGTTGCTCTTGGCGCATCAATCCGCCGATCGTGATCAGCTCGCCGTCGTTCGCCTCCAGCTCCGTGCTGGCGCTGCGCACCACGATGACCGGCGTCTCGAATCCGCCGGTGTCCACGGTACGTGACGAACTCGACACCTCGGGGTTGACCTTTACGTGGATACGCGTGCCCGAGATCATCAGCGGCCGGACGATCAGCTTGACGCCGACATTCTCAAAACGCGTCGAAATACTCTCGCTGCTGCCGGTGATCGTACGCGACAGCACAGGCACCTTCTCGCCGGTCATGATGTTGCCGTCAGCGCCGCGCCGGATTACGAGGTTCGGCGAAGATAGAATGCGCGCGCGCCCCCGCTCCTGCAGAAAATTAATCATCGCCCAGATCTTGACCTGGTCAAACCCGGCGAACGACCAGAGCCGGCCGTCCGACCCCTTCCCCGCGGAAAAGGTGCGTGTAAGGTCCTCAACCCCCGCGCCGGCCGAATTGGGAATCAGCAGATCCTGAAAGATTTTACGGACCGAGTCCGACTCGCCCATCTTCGCAACGCCCATGTGGATGTCGCGCACCAGATCGTCGCTGATCTCCAGTTCGACGATACGCGCCTCGACCAGCACCTGCGCCACCGGGTGGTCCGCCTGCTCCAAGATCTGCTTAAGCTGAGGCAGGCGCGACGGCACGTCGGAAACGACCACAATGTCATCTTCATCACTGCGCCCCACCGTGCCTGCCGGCGTGAGAAAATTTTCCAACAGCCGCCGCATGGTTTCCGCGCTGATATACCTACAGCGGTAGAAGACCACCTCCAACTGTTCTTCATCACTCTTCAGAAATTGCTCGAGCAGGCGCGTGTAGTCGGCTGATTCGGCGGACGGACGTTCGCCGGCCACCAGCACAGGCGCATTCTCCGCACGCTGTTCAGCGGGCATATCGCCGGCCAACGCCGCGGAGGACCGATCACCCGCACCAGCTTCGCGCGGCACGCGAACGCCTCCGCGACGCCCCTCACGCGCCCCCTGTTGCGCATGCGCCGCGACAACGAGCACGGCACACAACACCCCCCCCCACCATGGCCCGGATCTCTCGCATATACCCTCTCTCTTGCCGCGCGGCGGACCGATCTGCCCGCTATTTGATCGAGTAGCGCGTCGCCTTGGTCAGCGCTTTCCAGAGTTGCTCAGGCGTCTCCGCCGCAAGGATCGCCTCGCGGTTCTGCTCCTTCAGGAACGTCTCGGTGAGTCCGGACATCAACCGCAGATAAAACGCGCTGACCGCCGTGGGGATCGTGATGAAGAAAATGATGTTGCAAACATTACCCGCGTCATCGAACTTCACGCCCTTCTTCGAGACGCCGAGCGAGAGCGTCAGGCCGCCCCCCTCCACGCCGCGCACGTGCGGGAAAGCCAGCCCGTTCTCCATCGCCGTGCTCAACACGGCCTCGCGCTCCAAGGCAGTCTCGACCAGCTTGTCCGCGCCGGAAACGAAGTTCTTCTGCTCCATCAGCGTCGCCAGCTCGGCGATCACCTCGGCCCCGGTGGTCCCCTTGAGGTCCGGGGCCATCAGCGATTCGGCCGAGAAACGCGAGATGCCCGATTTGCGGGGCTCCGTGCGGCTGGGCGTCTCGCCGACCCAGCGCGGCGCGTCGCTCTCCTCGAACAAGATGCGCGCGCAGCTCGGACAGTTCTGGATCTGCTTGCAGAGGCGCACCGCCTGCACCTGGCTGATCGGCATGCGCATGCCGCAGATCGCGCAGCACCCGTTGTACATCGGCGCCATCACGATGTGATCTTTTTTGTAGAGGCGCTGGTAGAGCGACTTAATGTCCGGCGGCAACTTATCGGTCAATTGATCGATCGAGGCGTTCAGGCTTTCCATGTGGCGGCCGTCGCCGGTGGTCCGATGCTCATCTCGGATCAGGACCAATTCCTGAAGCTGGTTCAAATGGTTGATCAGGCTTTGCATGCTGTCCTTTCAAGCGGCCTCCATCCGGGAGCGAACACCGTACAGAACCGCTCATCGTTCTATCCAAATTGTTGGGCCTATTGTGACCGAATTGCGTGAGCGTGTCAACGAAAGCCGCATGCCCGGAGCAGACGCGCGGAGCAGGGCCCAGCCCCGGCTTGACGCAGCCCCCTGTTTCCGGCATCATACGCGCCATTTGCAAAGGAGTCCACGATGACGGAACAGATTCAGGCCAAACTGGAAGAACTTCGCGGCATGCTGCAGGCGGACGGCGGCGACATGGACGTGGTGGCGATTGAGGGCAAGACGGTGAAGCTGCGCCTGCGCGGCGCGTGCGGAAGCTGCCCGCATGCCACCATGACGCTCAAACAGGGTATTGAGCGCATCCTGCGCGAATCGCTCGACCCCGAGATCGTCGTCGAGCGCGTGTGATTTTTTCAGGGGCGCGATCTTTGTCTTTGACATTGGCCGTGGATTCGCTAATCTATGCGTCTGTTTTGCCCCCTTATCGGAGCGTAGCGCAGCCTGGTAGCGCGTTTGGTTCGGGACCAAAAGGTCGAGGGTTCAACTCCCTCCGCTCCGACCATCTTTTTAGAGCAAAAAACCTCGAAAACGCCAATGTTTTCGGGGTTTTTTGCTTTTATTCGCGACTCCCATGTTGGCGGTTGAAATCTCTTGAAATGCCCCGAAAACGTGTTTAAGAAACACACACAAGCCCACACACAAAAAACACGTTTATTTTGTAAAACGAAAGAAAACATGGGGTTTTTTCAGAGTTGTCATGTAAATGCCGCGATCCAAACCAAGGTGGAGTCTGCGGTTTTCACGCCCGCTACCGCGGCGCGTGAAAACCGCAGACTCCACAACCTAATTTAAGATTCGCGGATGCGCCGCTGATCCCTTATGCTGAAGGCTATCACACAACAACACCACAAGGGGGCGGCGCATGGAGACGTTTTTACAGCAGTTCGGTTCGAAGATCAAGGGCGTACTCACGGGCTTCGACCGGATCGTGTTTAAGGGATGCCTTCGGCACCTGGCGTACGCGGAGGGCGCGGCGAGGTTCTTGGCGGGACGAGGCGTGCTGAACAAGGACTACAAGGCGTGGCTTGCGGGCCGGTCGGCGTGTGGTCCTGCACGGAGTCGTGCCGGACATTCCGCGCGGCGTTCGACCCCGGCGCGGGACGCCCGCGGCTGCGCCCGGAGCACGGCAAGTGCAAGCACCTGTACTTCTACCACAACCACGCGGTGTACGGCTTCATGAGTGTGCGGCTGCAGACCTGGTTCCCGTACGAGATCCAGATCGCCCTCAACGGGCGGGAGTGGCTCCGCCGGGGGCTGGAGCTGCAGGGTGTGGCGCACACCGTTGACGGGAACAAGTTCCTCTCCGTCGGCGACTTCGCGGCGGCGCAGAGGCTCCTCGACGCGCAGCCGCTCGCCCCGTGGTTCGGCATCCTGGACGGGTTCGCCCGCGAGGCTTTCCCGACGATGGGCCAGACGCTCGGCGGCGGGCCGGGCTACCGCTGGACGCTGTGGCAGAGCGAATGGGCGACGGACTTCATCTTCGACTCGCCGGGGTCGGTCGCGCCGCTGATGGACAGCCTCCTGCGCCACGAACTCGCGAACGGCACGGGCGAGCGCGTGCTGCGCTACTTCGGCCGGCCGGTGCGCCCGGACGGGCAGCCCCACCCGCTGGCCGACCCCGACATCCTCTCCGGGGCCGGTGTCTGGTACGACGGCGTGCGCGTGAAGCACTGGCTGGACGGCAACAGCGTGAAGTTCTACAACGAGCACAACGCCCTGCGCTTCGAGACCACCCTGA
>MWEJ01000170.1 GCA_002071025.1 Verrucomicrobia bacterium ADurb.Bin070
CGTATTCAGGCCGACGCTCAGCGACTGCCGCGCGCCCATGCTCAAGCCGGCGATCGCTCGGTTCTCGCGGCCCTCGGCCAACCGGTAGTTCTTCTCGACAAGCGGAATCGCCTCCTCCAGCAGTTCGCGGCGGAACGCCTCAAACGTCACACGCCGCCGCTCCGGATTGCCTTGATACGAAACCACGCCGAAGGGGTGGCCGTTCATCATCACAATCACCATGGGCACGGCCTTCCCGGAGGCGATCAGCCTGTCGAGGATCCAGTTTGCCTTGCCCGTCTCGACCCAGGCGCGCTGGTTGCCGCCGAATCCGTGTTGGAGCGCCAGAAGAGGGAACCGTTTCGTTGCGTCCATTTCGTAACCGGGCGGCGTATAGACGAGCAATTCACGACGCTCGCCGAGCACGTTCGACTGGTACTCGTGCACGTGGACCGTCCCGTGCGGAAGGTCTTGCCAGTCCCACGGCGCAGGAGGCACGGACGGAATATGCAACACGCTCTTGCCCGGTTGGACGTACGACTTCATCGCCGGATTATTCGGATCGATGACATTCAGCCCGTCCACCGCGAAGGAGTATTCCCAGATGCCTGCCGGAACGGCGTCCGCCGTGACGGACCACGTGCCGTCGTCGCTGCGGGCCATCGCCAAGCCCTGCTTGGACCATTGCCCCTGCAGCACGACCTCTTTCGCGTTCGGCGCCTTCAGCGAAAAAGTCCGTCGCGCATCTGAACGCTGCTCCGCGCCGTCACCATACGTCGCACAGGCGGACAGACAGGCGGCGAGCAGGACTGCCGATTTAAGAACGTTCCGATGACTCCTCAGTTTTATGTTATCAACCATGGCACAGGTTCTCCTTTTTGTGATTGACGTCGTGTTCGGTTGGTGGCCGGGGTGCGCGAGTGGCGTGCGTGTTTTGAGCGAAGCATAGTCGGGGCGCGGGCGTCCCCGCCCGCACTGTGAAAGGCCGCGCGCGATTCAGACGCGCGGTCTGGCTCTCAATGAACGACCGCACAGCCTATTGAGTTAAACGCTGTTGCGGGCGGGGACGCCCGCGCTCCCGACTCACCTGCGTCCCTTTTCATCCGAAACGCACGATCTTCGCATCCCCCGGCCACCCACCGATTACGTTGACGTCCTTTCGCCCCGCGCTCCTCAGGCGGACGTGGCCCCACCCGCGTCATGTCGATGGGGCGAAACCCCAGCGCCCAGGCGGGCGACTCGGGCTTCAGGCGGAAATCGCCGCGGTCGGGATCCACAAACAAGGGATCCGCATACTTCGAATTGATATCCTTGCCGCGCTTCTGCCAGTCCGCCCACGACCCGTTGTCAAACTTAACCTCATCGCGTTTCAGCGTCGGATTGAAAT
Organism: Verrucomicrobia bacterium ADurb.Bin070; assembly: GCA_002071025.1. Classification (GTDB taxonomy): domain Bacteria; phylum Verrucomicrobiota; class Kiritimatiellia; order RFP12; family UBA1067; genus DUPH01. The sequence goes on from MWEJ01000170.1 coordinate 1,367, forward strand.
ACAAATTCCAGTTGAACGGGGCGAATTTAGTCCGGCAGATCACATTGTTCTCGGCCAGGATGTGGGTCGACCCCTCGTCAAGGTAGAGCCCCCAGCCGCCGTAGTGGTTGGCATCGACATCGTGGATCAGGTTGTTGCGGACCGTCGTGCCGGGCGCGACCCCCAGCGTGTACACGCCGCCCATATCGGAGAGTAGCCCTTGGCCGATGTCGTGGATGTGGTTGAACTCGACGCGGTTGTCGCGGCTGATGCTGCGCCAGTAGCCCCATTGCCAACCGACCGAAACGCCCGAGTAATACCCGTGGTGGATGTGGTTGTGCGCGACGGTGTTGCCTTCGGTGTGCATCAGCAGCGCACCGACTGCCGACGCGAAACGCTTGCCGTAATGGCGGATCTCGTTGTCCGTGATCACGTTGTCCGCCGTGCGCCAAAGCGGGTTCATGAATTTTAGTGGCTGCAAGGCGTTTAGGTCATCGTTGGCGATGCCGCTGGTGACGCGGAAGCCGCCGGCGTCAAGATCGTGTAGCGCGTTCCCGACAAACGCATTGTCCCGGCAGCCGCCGAGCACCTCCACGGCATATCCGCCGAGATTTGACAATTCGCAATTTTCAAATGAGCAATGTCTTGCCCCCGTCAGCGTGACCGCCGCCGCCACCGAAGCGGACGCCTGCCGGTTGTTGACGTATCCCGGAGGGATCTCGTAATGGCAGTGCGAGAAAACCAGATCGCGGAAAGCGACGTGCTCGACCCAGCGGCCTTTGTCCGGCTGACCGGTCATCTGCACGAGCGCCGTCAGCCGCGGAGCCGTAGCCTCGGCGCGCGTCATATCCTCGCCCGGCTTGGGCCAGTAGGTCAGTACCCCCGTCGTGCGGTTGAGGTACCATTCGCCGGGCTCGTCAAGCGCCTCGAATACGTTCTCGACCACATAGCGCGCGCCTAGCGTCGTTTCGGTAATCGTGAAGGCGTCATCGACGAACTGCTTGCACGAAGGATAAACGAACGAGACGACACCCGCGTCGCCGTCGATTGCCTTGACCGTCAGGTGCGTATCGGTCCAGAAGTGGTACACGATGACTTCTGTGTCCTGGATGTTCGTCCACCGGGGATCCAGATCGCCCGGCGCGTACCCGAACAGGTGGCACGGCGTGTTGTATTTCACCGGCTCCTTGCCGCCGCCCGGCGACGGCGCGTCGGGAATCTGTTTGTCGACACGGAAAAAGCCCGTTTGGGGCAGCCGCGCGCGGGGCCGAGCCTGGCCGTTGACGAACAACTGGTTGAAATACCAGTCGCCTGACTTCACTTCCGTAATCTCGGTTGTCCACAGGCTGTCATCCGTTTTTTTCCAGCCGCCAATACGTCGGCCACCGCTGAGTACCGCGTGATCACCGGGCATCGCCCGGTAGACGATCGGGGCTTCGGCTGTGCCGGAATCATCATGGTCGAGATGAAATGCGGCGGGTAGATAATGGGTGCCTCCGCCCACCACGACCTCGACGCCGCCTGCCGGCAGCGGACCTTTCTTCTTCAGCTCGCGGATTCGTTGCCGCGCCGCCTCCAGCGTGGCCAGCGGCCCGTCCGACCGATCACCCTTTGCCGTGGCAAGATTTCCCGACCATGCGTCATTACCGTCCTTAGCCACATAGAATGTCATAGCGGGTGAGAACGCGTGTTCGGCTGACGGATGGTTCCCATTATCACACACTCGGCAACCGCCGCACACCGCCAGGCACAGTGACACGCCGACCGCCAGACTCCTGGCACCTCGTTTTCCTAACAGCCTCATGGACGCGCTCCCTTTCTTCGTTGTGACGGGCTAACACTTCGGTGCACCTCCCGCCGGCCAGCGCAACGGCTCGCGGTCGGTGCCAACGAGCCGACGCCACCATCATCCCCCGCCCGGCCTTCTTCCCCCAGAAGGCCGGTTATGGGTTCTCCCTCTTATTTGCCGTATTTGCCGCTCATCACTTCCCTGACCGCCTGCAGATGCTTACAGACTGCGGCTCACACTTTCCAAGGCGCGCGCATCTGCTTGCCCATCAGTTTGCTCGCCTCGGGATCGCCGACGATCTCCTCCTTGGCCGCATCCCATTTGAGGGTACGCCCGAGAAGCGCCGCGATGTGGCCGAGGTGGCCGGGCGTCTGGGAACGGTGCGCGACCTCCACCGGCGTCAGCGTGCGCTTGCGCGAGCGGACACAGTCGAGGAACTCTTGTTGGTGCCCCGGACTCTTGAAGAGCTGGATGTCGAGGTCGCCTTTCTTCTCCCGGTCTTGGATCTCCCGGATCCACTGCCGGTTTGAGGCATCGATCGTACCGCGCGTCACGGAGACCCAGCCGTTGGGCCCGTACCACTTGGCGCCACTCTTGATCTCGTCATACCCCCCGGCGATCACCACGTCCACCTTGTTCGGGTACACGCACTCGACTCGGTACCGGGTGGCGGTGTTCCAGACGGCATCCTTGGGCGGATACTCAGCCGTGGCCGAGACCGTCAGCGGCCCGACCGCGTCATCCGGCCCGCACCCGTATTTCGGATTGGCGAGACCCCAGTGCGCAATGTCGCAGTGATGGCCGATCCAGTCCATGAGCTGACCGCCGCCGGTGTTGTAGTTCCAGCGCCAATTCTTGTGGAAGCGACAGGGATTGAACGGCATCATTTGCGCCGGACCGGTCCAGAAGTCGTAGTCCACGCCGGGCGGCACAGGTCCGTCCGGCAGCTCCTTGCCGGTCTTGCCGAAGTCGTTGTGCCCCGCCGGCAGTCCGACCTCGACGCGCGTGACCTTGCCGAGGTAGCCGTTCTGAACCAGCTCGACGGCCCAGCGGAAAAGCCCCTCTCTGCGCTGCCACGAACCGGTCTGCCAGATGCATTTGTTTTTCTGCGCGGCGCGGACCATCGCGATGCCCTCGTTCAGCGTATGCGAAAGGGGTTTCTCACAATAGATATCTTTGCCCGCCTGCGCGGCGGCAATCGCTTGAATCGCGTGCCAGTGGTCCGGCGTGCTGATACAGACGGCGTCGATGTCTTTGCGCGCCAGCAGCTCGCGGAAATCCTTGTACCCCTTGCAGTCCTGATTGCCGTAACGCTCGTTGGCCTTGCCGACCGCCTCTTTCAGATGGGTTTCGTCCACATCGCACATGGCCACCACCTGGCAGTCGTCTTGCTGAAGAAAGGCTTTGAGGTTGCCGCCGCCTTGCCAGCCGATGCCGATAAAGCCCATCGTGATTTTGTTCGACGGCGCCGACGCGCCGAGCAGGCGGCGCGGCAGAATGAGCGGAGCGGTAGCGGATGCGGCCATGAGCCGCAGCATGCTGCGACGGTTTGTGTGCGACAGAGTCGTCATTTTGTTGTGTCCCTTTCTTTGATGTAAGTGTACGTGAACGTGCACCGCTTTGCTGTGAACGTGTACGGTCTCCCGGTGTGCTAGTCTGTGTCGGTGCGGAAAGGCGAAGCGGGCAGTCCCGCGGCGTTGTAGAGCGTGCATTCCGGATTGTTTGCCCAGGCGTACCGGACATGGACAGGCGTCTTGATCGCGTTGCTCCAGACCACTACGCTGTCACCTTCCACAACGGCCTGTGCCCAAACGAATTTTTTGTCTGCGGCGGCGATCGCGAAACCCTTCAGCACGCCGCCTTTCGCGGTCAGCCCGCCGCCCAGATGCGTGAAACGGATGCGGATCTTGTCGCCCTCGACCGTATGCCCCGCGGCAAGCGGCCCCGAGACCGCGATATCCTTGTCGCCGTAGCAGTCGCGCATCGCCCAGCGGGCGAGGCGCTTCCCGACGTCCTGTTTGTTTTTCGGATGGATATCCCCCGCCTCGCCGATATCGATCGCCACCGCCATGCCCGTGTTGCGGAGCGCGAGCGTCTTCAACTGAGACTCTCTCAAGCGCGCCCACCCGCCCTCGGACGGCTGCGCGTCCCGCTCCCTGAAACTGGCGAGCTGCACGAAATAGAAAGGCAGATTCCCGTCGGCCCACAGGCCGCGCCACGCTTCGATCATGGCCGGGAAGAGCGTATCGTGCTGCTTCGCCTCGCCCGCATTGCCTTCACCCTGATACCAGATGAACCCGCTCAGGGAATAGCGCGTGAACGGCGCGATCATGGCGTTGTAAAAGGCCGTCGGGATGCCGGTCGGCTCGGGCAGTCCGACGGGGGCAGGCACCGGCTTTTCGGCCCGCTCAACCTTGCATTTCCATGTGCCCGACAGATTCAGCTCGTTGCCCCGGCCGTCGCTCAGCTTCAGCGGATCGGGATAGGGCGGATAGAACCCGCCTTGACCCATCCGGTCGAAGATGCGGACCGCGATCACGTTCTTGCCGGCTTTCACGCAGGCCGCCGGCACGGGATACGAGCGGAAAAGCCATACGCGCCAGTTGCTCTCCGTGGCCCCGACCTTTTCACCATTCACATAGGCGATGTCGTTGTCGCTGATCGGGCCGAGAGACAGCGTCAGGTTCCGGCCCGCCCAGGACGCGGGAAGCTCCACCTCTTTGCGGAACCAGACGGCGCCGTCGATGGCCAAGCCCTGCGACTCGATGCTGCCGGGCGCGGCAAAGTCCCGCCAATCCGACGTGTCGAGTTCTGGCTTGGACCACGCGAGACACTCGGGTTTCACGCCGGTATCCACGCAGGCGTGCCGGTCATACGTCGCGTTGCGAAAAGCAACGTAGGTCTTCATGTCCGCGTAATGTTCGGGCGCCAGCTCCGCCGGCTGGGGCAGGCTCTTGTCGGCGAGCAGGACCTCGGCGGGCGTCCAGGCCTGACAGGGGCTCGCGCCGACCGCGCTGTTGATGATCCCCATCGGGAGCCGGTACTTCTGGTGCAACTCGCGCGCGAAAAAATACGCGGCTGCCGAAAACACCTCGGCTTTGTCCGGCGTGCAGATCCGCCATTCCCCCTTGCAATCCTCTTTCGGGGAGGGCGCCACCTCCGTCTTGACCATGAAGAACCGCATGGCGGGGTAGTCTGCGGCCTTGATTTCCGCAGCCGAGTCCGCCACCTGCATCAGGGTCATGGCCATGTTGGACTGCCCCGAGGCCAGCCACACGTCGCCCACCAGAACATTCTTGATGACGAGCGCGTTCTTGCCGGTCACGCGCATCTCACGCTCTTCCGCAGACTGCCGCAGGGGCTCAAGCGCGAGCGACCATCTGCCGGCCTGATCCGCCACGGCTTCTTTGCGTTGCCCCGCGAACTCGACCGTCACCTTCTCCGACGGCTCCGCCCAGCCGCGCACCGTCACGGGCCGGTCCCTCTGCAGCACCATGTTGTCGGAAAAGACCGACGGCATCCTGACATCCGCGCACAGCCGCCCGCAGACAAACATCCCGATCACCAAACCGATCCGAAACACCGTTTCCATAAGATTCCTCATTCGTCCGTGACTTCAGCCGGCTGGTGCGGGCCAAGCCGACTGAAGTCGGTACACCAGCCTGTGCCGCCCCGTTTCCACCATTTCTCGCATTCGTCTGCCACACCCCGACCGCCAACCGATAACGCAGCGGCACTCTCACTTGCCGTACACGACGCGCTTGATGGCCTTCAGGTAGGCACCATCGGGGTCGTCCCGGCACGGCACGAGCCAGCCGCCCTCGCCGATCTCGTTCCACGCATAGATCACGCCGAGGCGGTCCGGGGTCGTCCGATCCGGGTTGGCGTCCATCCACTCTGGCATCCGTCTGAGATACGCTTCGAACTCCTCCGGTGTGCCGCGCGCGAAGTGCGGCGAGACCTTCGAGCCCTTGCCCAGACCTTCACCGTTTGTCGCCTCCCAGGGCCGGCGATCCCAGCCTTGGGTGGCCACCGGGATGTAGGGCATGGCCGGACGGTTCGTGCTGGCCCACACGGAGACGTTCCAGTCTGCCAGCAGCTTGAACGGATAGATCGTCTCCAGATCGAGCGCCT
>MWEJ01000171.1 GCA_002071025.1 Verrucomicrobia bacterium ADurb.Bin070
GCAGTACGACATCGACTCGCTGGCGCGGCAGGCCGCACTCTCGCCCTCGCACTTCATCAACCAGTTCAAAGCGGTAACCGGCCTGCCGCCCCACCACTTTCTGCTGACCTGCCGGATCGAAGAAGCCAAGCGCCGGCTGCGCGTGAAAGGGCTCTCGATCACGCGCATCGCGCAGGATCTGGGCTTCTGCTCCTCCCAGCACTTCTCCTCCCATTTCAAGCGCGCGACGGGCCTCAAGCCGCTCGCCTGGCGCAAACAGTAACGGCGCGAAGTCCCGCGTTTCGCTCACAGCAGCCGCTTGAAGCCGCTGTGCGCGACAGGGCCGCGCAGCCGGCACAAGACATCCCCGCGGGCCAGCGCCTGCGACACCTCGAAGAAAAACCTGTCGATCGCCTCCGCACAACGGAAGACAAGACAAGCGTGAGTTCTGCCTCTTTCACACTTGAATAGTGGATATACAGATTACTTGAATTGATATACGTCAAGAAACGATGGAGTTTATGTGATCGCATGCAATCTAGAAAGCTACCTTTAGCAATATGCTTGAATTTGACTTCTTTTACCGAGTCCTGCAACAGGAATCCGTCTATTAATGACTGAACGTCATCTGGTGGTAAACCTTCATGAACAATGCCCCCCAACACGAAGTTATCTGCAAAAGGGGAGTTGAAGCCCAACTCTCTGACATAGAATTTCCCGGCGTTGTTTGTTTCGTCATAATAGAATGTATAGACGCCATCGAAATCCGCCGAAGGCACTCGCTCTTTTGTGTATTCCCTTATTTCAGTGACATCAATGATCCTCATTTTGAGTATCGTCTCGCTTTTTATGCCCAAGGTGGAGTCTGCGGTTTTCACGCCCGCTACCGCGGCGCGTGATAACCGCAGAATCCACCTTGGAATATGCAGAAACCGTGTTGGTGTCAATGCGCGGTCCGGCCCGATACGAGGGCGTCGAGAACGGCGGACATCCGGGCGTTGACCGCCGCGTAAGCGTGCGGCGGCGCGTCACGCAGGGTTTCCACCGACTGAACATACGCGCCCCCGGCCTGCAGTTCGTCCCGGCAGCGCGTGATAATCGCATCGGCGCTGGCGGGGGTGGTCTCCAGATGGAACTGAAGGGCGAGCACGTTTCTGCCGTACCGGAAAGCCTGGTGCCTGCATGCGTCGCTGCCGGCGAGGCAGACGGCGCCCGGCGGGAGATCGAAGGTTTCGCCGTGCCAGTGGAAGGCGAGGAACTCGCCGGGGAAGGCGAGCGGGCCGTCCACCGCCGGCGCGCCGTAGACGGGGTGCCAGCCGATCTCCTTGTGCGGGCCGGGGTAGACGCGGGCGCCGAGCGTACTCGCGATGAGCTGCGCACCCAGGCAGATGCCGAGCACGGGGCGACCCAGCGCGATGACGCGGGCAATGAAACGTTTCTCCGCGCCCAGCCACGGCAAGAGGTCCTCGTCGTTGACGCTCATGGGGCCGCCGAGCGCGATCAGCAGGTCGACATCGGCCGCCTCGGGCAGCGAGGGGTCTTCGAGGAAGCGCGTCCAGGTGACGCGGGCGTGACGCGCCGTCAGCCAGGGCTCAATGCTGCCCAGCCCTTCGAACGGCACGTGCTGGAGGATGTGTGCGCGCATGGTTGGGCCAGTTCTCAAGGTCTGAATAGCCTCGTCTTTACGTCCCGGATTGGGCTGAGGTGCCTTGCATTGCTCGTGCAAAGGACCAAACCGTGCTCTGCGGCTGTCGCGGCAAAGTCAGCGTAGAGGCGGCGGTATCCCGCCGCCTCTACCGCTTTGTTCGGCATTATCTACGCATAGGCAAGACGCCCGCGGGGTTTGGGGATGGCTCTTCCAATCTCGGACGCCGTTTCAATCCACTCGCGGATGATTTGTTCAGCGTTTGAGAGTGCGTCCTGATAGGTCGTGCCGTCCGCCATGCAACCCGGAAGTTCGGGGACTTCCGCCACGTAGGAACCGTCTTCCTCGCTCCAGAAGATGATGATTTCGTACCTGTGATCCATGACTCAGTCCTCCATCCGAAGCTTGTACTTCAGCAGCAAATCGCGAACCTGTTTGACCTGGTAGGCTTTGCCCATACCGTTCTTGAGCTGAATGTTGATGATTTCTTCGACTCCCTCCATCGTGAAGATATGGTGGTCGCCCCGCACCCGGCGTTCAAATCCCAAACGGGTCAACAAAACACACAGGTCATCGAACGGGACATGCGAGTCCGAACGCCGTGTCATGATGTGTTCGTATACCTTTGCGTATTTGCCCATAGCGCCTCCAACACCAAGACTATACCACCAACACGGGGTGTTTCTCAAGTCGTGCAATCAGCCTGGCTCTGGCGCGCTGTCACTCTCGTCGTTGCGAACCGCAATATTGGCGGTCGGCAACACCCGCATCCTCCTTCGTTCCCTCTCAGTAATGCCACTCCATGTGACTGAAGAAACGAGGAAACGCTTGCGCAGGTCGTTAGCCGGGTGATGGCGGCGGCGTTGCACATGCAACAAAGGCGTCCGGAGCGCCACCTTGTTTAGCGAACGTTTTCAGTGTATTGATGAACTTCTGCCTGCCGTACTTTCCAGATCCTCTATTCCACCATACGCAAGCGGGGTGAACAACCTTGACCACATCACAAGGAAGCACCAAATAGCGTACGACTGAGTAATACGCAAAGGATGAAGCGCATATGAGCAATCTGACGTTCTGCCGTTCTACCCATGCCTTGAGAAAGCTAGATGCATGTGTTACATCGCTTTGAGACAGGCGCAAAGATTGCCCTTTGTACGCTGGTCTCAAAAAGCAGTTGCCAATCGTGCAGTGGTCCAGCATGTTGTGTTTTTGAACCATACCAGCGTCTCGCATCGCCGATTCGAGGTTTCGATATATGGCGCATCCCCTATTCTTCCAACCACCGTTTTTCATCTTGTTAATGCGGAAAATGTCCTCATAGTTGACATACGTTCTATCAGTGGGTCCAAGCATTCCGACACCGTTTGCATACCAGATGTCAGGGGCGATTTCTCCGGCCCCAGACTCCAAATAATAACTCTCAGCCAAAATGAGCAATTCGTGTGCGTATGGCATTGGACCTACGCGCGGTTGTGGAAATTGTGGCTCTGTATTCATTGTGACGAATCCTTTCTCGTTTTTACGCGGCGAACGTCGCCGTTCAGGATTGCCGAGCCGGCGAGGCATATCCTGTGACGGCGGGTTGGGCGATGGGGTGTTCATTGTCCGAGAGTTCACGGATGAACTCGTCTGGTCGTTCCGGTGTGATGAGCCATGGGCGCTCGTCCCCACGCTCGATCCAGACGAATCGATCGGTCCGGGAAATATATATCTGGACTATCCCTCGGTTCTTGGACCATAACCATCCGAACCCGCCCCAGAGGCCGCCAGCTCCTACACGAGCACCCCAGCCGATCTCGGCCTTCAGCGTTTTGGGGTCGAGCTGGCGAATGGTCAAAATGCTTTGTCGGGGTACCCGCCGTTGCTTCAAGGGCCAGACGACTTCCAGTTCGTGCGGATGAATGATGAACGTGCTAGGGCGGAAGCCGAGCCAAACCCAGGCATAGATGTCACAGATGATCAAGAATGGGGCCGCTATCTCCTTCTGGCCGGTGAGTATGGCAATAAAAAACGCGACGGGGACGACGAGAAGCACTATGGTTAGCACCAAAACTCCTGGCGACATTCGTGCTAGACGATACCTCTGCATTCCAGTGTTTCCGTGTTTTGTCGCCCAACGACGTTTTCATATCAATAATGCGTTAGAATATGCAGAAACCGTCTTGGTGTCAATGCGCGGTCTGGTGCGATACGAGGGCGTCGAGAACGGCGGATAACCCCCTTGGCGCGTTGATTCACAGAATCCCGACACGGGCTAAGTGAGTTCTATGGGCCAATATCGTGGGTGAAAGGCCGTGAAGACAAGAATTCTGACGCGTCGGCCCTGCCTCTATTCCGGGCCTGAAAGACGCCCGGAGGTACGCGGGTGGCCGATGGCAGAGAGGTCCGCAACGAAACGGCGGTAGAGCTCGTTCGGCGTGTCGGTGTCCCAATATCCGAAGGCGCGGAAAGCCTGAGGAACGAACACGAAGGCCGCCAGAGTGACAAGCCCGTAGAGGCTGAGCGTCAGGGCCTTTTTCGATCGCGGCAGCCCCATGCGGAGCGCGCCGGCTTGCGGGCATGCGGACACGCACCCGTAGCAGGCGGTGCATTCGGGGGAACGGACTGTGTTTGAGCTGTGGACGCGGATGCTGTTGGGGCAGGCGGCCGTGCAGGCACCGCAGCCGGTGCAGCGGGCCGGGGCGCGCCGCACTGCGGTTGGACTCGGTATCGACGCAAGCCCGAGCAAGGCGCCATACGGGCAGAGATACCGGCACCAGAAGTTCTTGAAGACGAGAGAAAGGATCCCGAGAGCGGCGATCACGGTCAGCGTGGTCACACTGGGCGGCGCGAACATCGCATACATCTTGACGTCGCAAACCCGGTTGTAAGGGCCGTGGATAAAGGCGCGCAAATCTTCAGCGGTCATTCTGCAGATCAGGACGACGAACAGTGACAGCAGCAGATACTTGATTGAGCGCAACGCGATGTCGAGCGGCCTGGGCATGCGGGCGTTGCGCTTGAATAGGTATCGCCCCGCCAGATGGGCGTATTCTGAAAGCGTGCCGACCGGGCAGACCCAACTGCAGAAACCGCGCCGCAGCGTAAGCGCCAGCAACAGGATGAGCGTGAAGAGCACGAGCCCTGCGGGGTGTACGGTGTTGGCGACGCCTGTCCTGACGAGATAAACCAAACTCATGAAGGAGCTGATCGGCAGCCAGGCGTCGACGGCCGCCGGGCGCAGCGCCAGAACTTCCGGCGCGGTTTGGGACAGGGACACGACGAATCTGTGGAACTGGACCGCGGTCAGGATGGCGCCGATGGCGAAGGCAATCTGGACCACTCTGCGGGAAGGGCTCTCGCTCCTGAGAATTTTTGATGACACGGGATCATTCATAGCGACACTCTCCGAGTTCATGTTCGATCTGCTGAATGTCAAGACGTGCGAGCACCTGTCGAGGACGTTCACCCGGACGGCGCTCACGGAGCAGCACGCGCAAGAGGTCGCGGAAGAGCTGCGGGATTCTCTCTTGCGTGTAGAGGCCGGGCAATTCAGTCGCCCAGACCGGGTGTCGTCCCATTCGTCCGCCTAGGAGCAGACGGAACCCCAGCGGCTCGCATAGGACTGCGTGTGCAGGACAGACTCGGACACACTCGCCGCACGCCATACAGGCTTGCGGGCGATGGACGGCGCGGCCGTCTTCCACGAGCATCGCGGCTTCACGGCAGGTCGCCTTGCACAGGCCGCACCCTGTGCAGGCAGCGGCAACTTCTCTGGGGCGAAGCGCGGCGATGAGGCCTATGTCTTGGATTTGCGGCTGCGAGCAGCCGTTGGGACAGGCTGAAAGCGCGATGCGCAGCCTTTCATGCGGTCTGAACCGGCCGCCTCTGGCGCTTTCGACGTATGCGTTCCAAGGCGAGTCGGCGATGACCGTCTCGATGGCTGCGCGGATCGGCTCCAGGTCAACAAGGCCGAAGGAGCATGATCGCATGCCTCGGCACAGAGCGACCGAGTATGCGCTCTGACTGCCGCTAGCGTTTCTTTCAGAGGACATACCGCTTCCTTGTGTCAGAGCGTGTCGGCCGCATCGGTCTTTTCTGATGTCGTCCTGGCAATCTCCTGGTCTTGCCCGATGAACTGCACCTTGCCGCACAGCACGCAGCCCTCGCTGAGCGGTTGGCACGGTTGCGAGCGCCGTTCGCACGTCAGGTCGTCGCCACTCTGATGGGGACATTCCCAGCTCATGGGTTTCCCTTATTGTTCGGTGATCGTGATCGCGGCCACCGGACAGCTTTCAACGGCTTCCCGGCAGGCAGGTTCATCGGGGGGCGGAACGGGCGTTGCGATGACTTCCGCAACCGATTCTTTCATGGCGAATACGGCCGGGCAGATCGTCGCGCAAAGTCCGCACCCGATACAGGTCTCCTTGTCCACATTTGCTTTCATGTCGGTCTCCTTTTTTGCTGGCGCTTGCTTAAATCGGGATTAAGGTACCAAATAACCTAAATGGCGTCAAGCGTATCACACGGAATCGGTTGGCAGGAGGTGCGACTCCGACATTTTCTTGGGTTTCGCTTGGTCAACGTTGTCAGCCACACACGGCGGTCACTCCGTTGTGCGGACTGACGGGCTGGAGGGGGGCCGTTCGCCGAGAGCCTCAATATCGGCCAGATCTTTTGCACGGCCGCTGGCTTTCTTGTTGACGATATAGTCATCCCTTCCGATCACGAAAACAGGAACCCCGTCGATCTCGTCCGGCACCTTGTGGCTCGACGCCACGTCCCAGTCCATGCCGGAAAGAAAGGTCAGGATGTCGATACGCACCGGGGGCACGCCTAGTTGAATGACGGTGTCGTCCTTGACGAAATCATTCCAGGCGAGATTGGGAGAGGTAAAACCGAACTCATTTAACGCACAAATGATACGTTGAGCATTGACCTCCGTGCGGCGGACGAAAAGATCAATGTCACCCGTATAGCGAGGCGCGCCGTAATAGGCCAGCGCGTACGAGCCTACGATCATGTATTCAACGCCCTTCGCGTTGAACAATTCTAAAAACTCTCTGAAGTCTTGGGGGAGTTTCATACTGCTGACTCCTCAAAAATTCAATCGCCGCGAAACGCTCGTTCGGCGACTTGCTCATCCAGTAAGCAACATCGTCGGAGGGGCTCTTCTTGCTCACGCTCCCGATCTGAACGACCCTGTGCTTCATGTCTAAATATTACCAGTTTCCCGTGTCTTTCTCAATGCGGTATTCTTGTCGGGATTCCCGTCAGGAGGCCTGGCGTACGATCCGCTCGAGCACGAGTTTGCGGAAGTCGGGCGAGAGGTTGGCGAAGTAGGCCGTGAAGCCGGTCACGCGCACAATCAGATCGGGATAGGCCTCGGGATCTTGGCTCGCCGCCAGAATCTGCCGCTCGTCTACGACGTTGATGTTCATGAGCGTTCCGCCCAGCGCGAAATGCGAGCGGATCAGTGTTTTCAGGCAGGATGCCGCCTGCGCGATGTCCAGACTTCCGAAGTCCACTTCCAACTGCAGCGGCGCGGTGTTGCCGTAGCCCGGCTGCACGGACGCCACCGCCGCGGCCATC
>MWEJ01000172.1 GCA_002071025.1 Verrucomicrobia bacterium ADurb.Bin070
GGACTATTTCGATGCCAGCATCAACCGCATCGCGGCGTGGGTGATCGGCGTGCGCGCCATGCAGAAGGCGCTGCTCTATGCCATGCTCGAGCCGATCAAGCTGATGACCGACGCCGAGAAGAGCGACGATCTCACGTCGCGCCTGGCATGGACCGAGACCGCGAAGGTGCTGCCGTTCGGTGCGGTCTGGGACAAGTTCTGTGCGGACGAAGATGTGCCACTGGACACCGCGTGGCTGAAAGAGGTGAAAACCTACGAGGCCAACGTGTTGGCGAAACGTTAGCAGCCGCAACCCCGCGGGGAACGCGACTTGTTTTCCCTGCGGGCATGATTTTCGCTTCGGATCAGATACGTTATGATGAACCTGTTAGATACCATCACGCAGTTGTCCCACGAGTTCGGCAGCCGCGAGTATGTCAAGGCCGGCGGTGGCAACACCTCCTGCAAGACCGACGATACGCTGTGGGTCAAGCCGTCGGGCACCACGCTGGCCACGCTTACGCCGCAGGGCTTCGTGGCGATGGACCGCGCGCGGCTGGCGGATCTCTATGCCGCGCAGACGCCGGACGATGCGGCGGCGCGTGAGGAACTGGTGAAGAACATGATGGCGGCGGCGGTCAAGCCCGAGACGCCGGGCCGCGCGTCGGTCGAGGCGCCGTTGCACGATTCGCTGGCCGCGCGCTTTGTGGTGCACACCCATCCGGCGGCGGTCAACGGGCTGACCTGCGCCGTGGGCGGCAGCGCGGCCGCCGCGCGTCTTTTCCCGGACGCGCTGTGGGTGCCCTATACCGATCCGGGGTATACGCTCTGCATGGCGGTGCGCGAGGCGATCCGCGCCTATCGCGCGCGGCAGGGCTGCGAGCCAGCATTGATCTTTCTGGAGAACCACGGCGTCTTTGTTTCGGGCGATACGGCGGAGGCGGTGCGCGCGGCGTATGCGCGCGTGATGCAGGCGCTGGCGGGCGCCTACGCGGCGGCGGGCATCGATGGCGCCGTGCCGGAAGGGCCGGTGCCGGAGGCCGCACAGGTGGCGGCTTGGCACGGCGTGCTGGCTGAGGCGCTGGGCGCGGATGCCGGTGCGGTGGCGGCTGCCGGGCGGTTCGAGGTCGGCGGCGGGCCGATTTCGCCGGATCACATTGTGTATGCGAAGTCGTACCCGTACGAAGGCGTGCTGACGGTCGATAACCTGCGCGCGTTCCAGCGGGTGCGCGGTTATGCGCCGCGCGTGGTCGTGACGGACGGCGCGGTGCTGGGCGTCGGCGCGAGCGACAAGGTCGCGCGGCTGGCGCTGGAGCTGGCGCGTGACGGGGCTGGCGTGAAACGGCTGGCGCGCGCGTTCGGCGGCGTGCGGTATTTGGATGACCGCGCGCGTGGATTCATCGAGAATTGGGAGGTTGAGTCGTACCGGGCGAAGCAGGTCTAGGGCGGATCAGTTCAGTGTGTTTGAACCGGCAGGGTCACGGTGCGTGCGGTCTGGGGGGAACGCGTGCGCCGCGTGGTGAGTTTATGGGGGGAAGTGTGTGTATGCGGATGGCAGGAAACAACCTGCGTGAGCGTGCTATGCGGCGATTGCTCGCGGCTGGCTGCGCCGTTGCGGCGCTGGCTGTGATGGCGGCCGGGTGCATGACGTCTGAAAAGGCTTACCGTGAAAGCAACGAAACCGGCGTGCGATTGGCGACGGCGTTCTGGCAGCGGCAGAGCGGCAGTACCCGAGAGTTTGACGTTCACCGTCCGGCAGACGCCTTGACGCTGCGCATTGCGCTGCTGGCGGTCGTGCGCGGCGAGCAGGGCGTGGTGTTTCCCCAGATTCCGCATGCGGCCCCGTTCGCGGTTTCGAACGGCGTGTTGACGCTCTCGCTGTCGGACGCCATGTGCGTGGCTGCACGCAATGACCGCGCCTACCAGAACATGAAGGAGGCGGTGTTCACCTCCGCGCTCGATCTCGATTATCAACAGTATCAGTTCGAGACCACCTTCAGCGGCATGATGCTGGGGTTGCTTTCTGGTGACCCGGCTGCTGAGAAGGCCAGCGGGCGCACGGCGGGCGGCTTCACTCGTAAACTTGAAAACGGCGCGGAGATCGCGGGCAGCTTGGCGCTTGATGTCGTGAGCTTGCTGCGCGACGATTGGCGGTCGCTCGGGCTGACCGGCGACCTATCCATGACACTGCCGTTGATGCGCGGCGCCGGGCGTGATATCGTGCGCGAGCCGCTGACACAGGCGGAGCGGAACCTGCTCTACGCGATCCGCGCGTTTGAGCATTATCGGCAAACGTATGCGGTCTCGGTCGCGGTCGCCTACTTCGATGTGCTCGAGTATGTGCAGCGGGTGCAGAATGCGGTGGACAATGAGCGCAATCTGGCCGAGAACAGTCGCCGTGCCGAGATGATGTTTGAAGCCGGACGCATGCAGCGCATTCAGGTTGACCAGGCGCGCTCGGACCTGCTGGCTGCAAACAAGAGCGTGATCGATGCGCGCAAGAGTTATGAAGTCAGGCTCGACACGTTGAAGATGCGGCTCGGCCTGCCGCCAGAGGCGCACGTGGAAGTGAACCTGGAGGAGGTCGAGCGGCTGGAGCGGAAAATGGCGAGTTGGGCGCAAACCAGCGAAGATGCCGTGGCGGCCTATCCGGACGAGGCGGAGTCCTGTCGCATCGCGTTGTCTGAACGGCATGATTTGTTCGTCACGCGCTGCCGTGTCGAAGATTCGGCGCGTGCCGTGAAGATCGCGGCGGATGCCTTGCGCGCGGACGTCACGCTCACCGGCGGCGCGAGCCTGGACCGGGCGCGCGCGACCGGTGAGAACGGGTTTAACGGCGAGGAGGCTTGGGACGCCGGCGTGCGCGCCGACTGGCCTTGGAACCGCCGGCGCGAGCGGAATGCGTTTCGCAAGCAGTTGATCGCCCTGGAGCAGGCCAAGCGGGCGCTAGAGGAGCGCGAGGACGCCGTCAAGCAGGCGGTGCGCAGCGGATTGCGCAATCTGGTCGCGGCGCGTGCCTCATACGTGAATCAGGTCGAGGCGGTCAAGGTGGCGCGCCTGCGCGTGGAAAGCAACGCGCTCTTTTTGCAGTCGGGACGGGCTTCGATGCGCGACGTGCTTGAGGCGCAGGAAAACTTGCTGGCTGCGCGCAACGCGCTGTGCCGGGTGTTGATCGATTGGCAGGTGAGCGATCTCGAGCTGCAGCGCGACATGGGGGTGCTGAAGCTTTCGGAAGCCGGCATGTGGCTCGAGACCAACGGGGAAGATCATGGTTAAGAAGCATTCAAAGAAGAGACTCATCATCGGCGCGCTCGTGGCGGCACTGGCTGTGACGGCGTGGCTGCTCACACGCAAAGGCGGCACGTCGGGCGAGCAGGTGCCGGTCTTTGCCGTGCAGCGGGGGCCGCTGACGATTGCCGTGACGTCAGGCGGCTCGATCCAAAGCCGGGACAAGGTGGTGATCTCCAGCGAGCTTGAGGGGAACAATACCGTGATCTGGGTGATCAACGAGGGCGTCACTGTGCAGCCCGGCGATCTGCTGCTGGAGTTTGACGCTAGCGACCTGGTCGAAAAAAGAAACGAACAGGAGATCGCGGTCGCGAACGCCGAGGCGAATCTGATCATTGCTGAAGAAAAGCTGGGCATCACCGAGGGTGATTGCGAGGCGGCGCTGCTGGACCGCGAGGTCGATCAGATGCTGGCGAACATGGCCCTTGAGAAATATCAGAAGGGCGACTATCCGCAGCAGGTGCGGCAGTACGAGGCTGACATCGCCCTCGCCGATGAAGAGTTGAAGCGTGCCGATGAGAAACTGGAGTGGTCCGAGCGTCTGGCCAAAGAAGGGTTCCTGACACGCACGGAACTGCAGGCCGATGACTTGGCGTTGCAGCGCAAGAAGCTCGATCTCGAGATGTCCATGACCAAGATGAACGTATTGACCAACTACACGGTTCTGCAGCAGCGGTCGACCTTAGAAAGCTCGCGGCGCAAGGCGGAGCGCGCGCTGGCGCGCGTCAAATGGCAGAACAAAGCATCTCTGCGGCAGGTGGAGACCGAGGTGAACGCCCGGACCCGCGAACGCGATCGCGCCACCAACAGGCTGGAGGAACTCAATTTTCAGATCTCCAAAAGCAAGATTTACGCGCCGACAAACGGCATGATTCTTTATGCGTCGACGGTGCAGATCGCCAGCCGCAAGTGGTGGATCAAACCTCTGGAGGTCGGCTCCATGGCGGTGGAGCGTCAGGAGCTGATCTATATCCCGCTTGAATCCGGCATGGTGGTGGAGGTCATGATTCCCGAGGCGAGCCTCAATAAGATCGACACCGGCATGCCGGCGCGCGTGAAGATCGATGCCTTCCCGGGCCGGGTCTTCGATGGGCGCCTGGTCAAGATCGGCATCTTGCCGGACGGGCAGAGCGCACAGTTGAATCCAGACCTCAAGCTCTATAAGTGCGAGATCGAATGTGACTTCAAAGACGTCACGATCCGTCCCGGCATGAGCTGCGATGTCGAGTTGATCAAGGAGGCCTATGAAGACGCTCTGTACGTGCCGGTACAGTGTGTGGTGCGTGTGGAGGGCGTGCCGCGCGTCTATGTCAATGACGACGGCGAGTGGGTGCCGCGCATCGTGCGCGTCGGGCTCGACAACAACCGCATGATCCATGTGCTTGAGGGCGTGCGCGCCGGCGAAGAGGTTATGTTGGCGCCGCCCGTGAAAGAGCAGAAACAGGAAGAGACCAAGGAGATCGAGCGCCCCAAGGAGCCGGCTCGCGGCAACGGCGCGCGCCCCGACGGCGGAGCGCCGCGCAAGCCGAAAACCGCAGCGGCCGCCAAGCCCTCCGCCGGCCGTGCCCGCAATCCCGGCGCGCGTAAAACGCCGCCTGCCGGAGGTGGCCGTCAGGGATGATCGTCCACACCACAGAACGTGAGCGGCCGCGCGCGGATGAGGTAGTGCGGCTGGATGAGGTCAAGCGTCACTACCGCGTCGGGGACGAGACGGTGCGCGCCCTCGACGGGGTCTCGTTTTCGATCCGCACGGGCTCCTACTGGGCGATCATGGGCCCCAGCGGTTCGGGCAAAAGCACAATGCTCAACATTCTCGGTTGCCTCGACCGTCCTTCGAGCGGGGCCTACTGGTTGAACGGCGTGAATGTCGCGGAGATGGACGACAACGAGCTGAGCGACCACCGGTTACGTAATCTCGGGTTTGTCTTTCAAAGTTTCCACCTGATTCCGCAACTTACGGTCAGCGAGAACATCGAAGTGCCGATGCTCTATCTGGGGATTTCGCAGGGTGAACGCCGCCAGAAGGCGGAAATGCTCGCCGAGCGCGTCGGCATCTCACACCGTCTGCGCCATCTTCCGTCGGAACTCTCCGGCGGCCAGCGGCAGCGTGTCGCGGTGGCGCGCGCGCTGGCCAACGATCCTGCGGTGCTGCTGGCCGATGAGCCCACAGGTAATCTGGACAGCGCGACCAGCGTGCAAATCATGGCGCTCTTCCAAGAGCTGTATGAGCAGGGCAAGACCGTGATTCTGGTTACGCACGAGCCGGACATCGCAGAATACGCGAAGGCCAAGATCGTGCTGAAGGACGGCGTGATTCTCTCCTGCGAGGAGGCCCGGCCGTGAATCAGGTGCTCTATTTCTGGCCGTTTATCAAGTTGGGCCTTACAGATGTCTGGCGCCACAAGACGCGCTCGTTCCTGACGATGCTCGGTATGGTGTTTGGCGTCGGCAGTGTGATCGCCATGCTGGCCGTGGGCGAGGGAGCCAGCCAGCAGGCGCTGGAATCCATCAAGCGCCTCGGCAGCGAGAACATCATGGTGATGTCGGTCAAGCCGACCGATGAGGAGGGCTCGAACACCGGCGCGCAGCGCGGCCGGCTGGCGGTCTATGGCTTGCTGTATGACGATGAGGCGCGTATCCGCGAGACCGTGCCCGGCGTGGTGCTCACCGTCCCGGCGCGCATGACCCGCCGCGTGGCGCGTCTCAACGAACGCCAGCTTGAGATGCGGGTTGTGGAAACCGTGCCCGACTGGTTTGCGGTGGTGCAGCGGCCGGTGCTGGCCGGGCGTACCCTCGCGCCGAACGACCTGCAGATGCGCGCCAATGTCTGCGTGCTGACCGAGCATGGCGTGCGCCGTCTGCTGGCTGCCGAGCACATGGTCGGCCAGCGCATCCGCATCTCATCAGGCGTGTTCGAGGTGATCGGCATCGTGAAGAACGAGACCGGCGGCACGGTGCGTGCGCCCGACAGCGAGGCCGACGCCTACATACCGCTTACGACCGGCACCAAGCTCTTCGGCGAGGCCAATATCCGTTACTCGGCCGGGGGCATGGAAGGTGAGAAGGTTGAACTGAGCCAGATCATCGTACGCATGGCCGAAACCGCCTTCGTGGAGCCGGCCAGCAAAGCGATCGAAACCGTGCTGGCGCGCTTCCACAAGAAGAAGGATTACCGCATCGATGTGCCGCTGACCCTGTTGCGCGAGGCCGAGCGCACCAAGCGCACCTACAACATCGTGCTGGGCGCGATCGCCGGGATCAGCCTGCTGGTGGGCGGCATCGGCATCATGAACATCATGCTGGCCTCGGTCACGGAACGGACCAAAGAGATCGGCATCCGGCGCGCGATCGGCGCGCGCCGCAGCCGCATTGTCGTGCAGTTCCTGATCAACACCTGCGTGCTGTCGATCGGCGGCGGCGTGGTGGGCCTGCTGGTGGGCGTCGCGATCCCGCTGCTGATCACGGCATTCACCGGGATGCCGACCGTGGTGCGGCCCTACAGCCTGCTGCTCGCCTTCGGCATCAGCGCCGGCATCGGCATCGTTTTCGGCCTCTACCCCGCGATGCGCGCCGCGTCGCTCGACCCGATCGACGCCCTGCGCCACGAGTGAGGCCGCCGCGCGGCTGCGCCGCGATTGATCAGTGTGGGACTCGGCGTAAGCGACGAAGTGTTTTTCTGTACCGGTCCAATTCGAGATATTCGTGGTTAGAAACTTGAAGTTTAGGTAAGAAACGCATGAACTTCGCGCATCCCTGCCACTAACCGATTCCCCTTTGCCGCCAGTTTCGCGTTGTGAATGCGGCGAGCCGTTTGGTATCATCCTGTCGCTTTTGCCCCTGTAGCTCAGTTGGATAGAGCAACGGATTTCTAATCCGTGGGTCGCAGGTTCAAGTCCTGCCAGGGGCG
>MWEJ01000173.1 GCA_002071025.1 Verrucomicrobia bacterium ADurb.Bin070
CACCAAGGCAGGGTTCGAGGCGCTGACGGCGCGCATGAAGAAGAAGACGGAGGTGGGCGCATGAAGCACGCCGGGATCATCCGCAAGGTTCAGATTACGGAAAAGGGCACGAAGCTAGCGTGCGAGAACCAGTACATTCTCGAGGTCGCTCCCAAAGCGAACAAGATCGAGATCAAGTCGGCCGTCGAAAAGTATTTCGGCGTGCATGTGCTGGCGGTCAGAACCCAGAACTACAAGGGCACGCTGCGCACCCTGAAGAACCGGCGCGTGGTCCGCGATTCCGGATGGAAACGCGCGATTGTGACGGTCAAAGCGGGCGAGCGCATCGAGAGCGTCAGTTAACGCCGTCGGAAAGGATAACAAGGCCATGGGGCTTAAGACATTCAAACCGAGAAGCGCCGGCTTGCGACACCGCGTCGCTCCGACCTTCGACGAGATCACCGAGGTCAAACCTCTCCGCAGGCTGACCGAGGCGAAGAAGAGCAAGGCTGGGCGCAACAATCAGGGGCGCATCACAACCCGCCACCGCGGCGGCGGCGTCAAGCGCCGTTACCGCATCGTGGACTTCCGCCGCAACAAGATCGGCATTCCGGCGCGCGTCGAGGCGATCGCCTACGACCCGAACCGCTCTGCCAACCTGGCGCTGCTGAAGTACGTGGACGGCGAAAAGCGTTACATCCTCGCACCGCAAGGCCTGAAGGTGAACGATGCCGTGATGTCGGGGCCGGAAGCAGAGCCGAGCGTGGGCAATTGCCTGCCGCTGGCGCTGATTCCGCTGGGCCTGTCTGTGCACAACATCGAGCTGGTGCCCGGACAGGGCGGCAAGATGGCCCGTTCTGCGGGTAACAGTTGCCAGGTGATGGCGCGCGACGGCGACTTCGTCACGCTGCGTCTGCCCTCCGGCGAGGTGCGCCGCATTCTGGCCAAGTGCATGGCCACGATCGGTCAGGTCGGCAACGCCGACTGGAGCAGCATCAATCTGGGCAAAGCGGGCCGCAAGCGCTGGATGGGCATCCGTCCGACGGTGCGCGGCGTGGCGATGAACCCGGTTGACCATCCGATGGGCGGCGGCGAAGGCCGCACGTCTGGCGGCAGTCACCCGCGGTCGCCCTGGGGCAAGCTGTCGAAGGGCGGCAAGACGCGCAACCGCCGGAAGACCAGCAGCAGGTTCATTGTGAAGCGGAGAAAGTAACGCATGGCACGGTCTATTAAGAAGGGCCCTTACGTAGAGAAGAGCCTGCTCGAGAAAGTCGAGAAAATGAATGCGTCCGGAAGGAAGCAGCCGATCAAGACCTGGTCGCGCCGCTCCATGATTCTGCCGGATTTCGTCGGGCACACGTTTGCCATTCACAACGGCAGGCAGCATGTGCCGATTTTCATCACTGAGAACATGGTGGGTCACCGTTTGGGCGAATTCGCGCCGACGCGAACCTTCAAATCGCACGGCGTCCACACGGACAAGGCGGCCGCGAAATAACGGAGTCTGAGAACAATGGAAGTGACTGCCATTACCCGAAACGTCAGGATGTCGGCCCAGAAAGGCCGCCCGTTGGCTCGCAAGTGCCAGGGGCTGCCGGTGTCCGCCGCCCTGCAGATCGTTGAGTTTAGTCCGCGTAAAGCGGCTGCCGTCCTGAGCAAGACGCTCAAATCGGCCGTCGCCAACGCGCGGAACAACGCGAACCTCGATGTCGATATGCTCAAGGTCAGCCTGTGCGTGTTTGACGAGGGGACGCGCATGCGCCGGTTCTGGCCGCGTGCCCGCGGAAGCGCGAGCCCGATTGCCAAGAGGCTGAGTCATTGCAAGGTTGTTCTGACCGACGGTCAGTGAGGCCGGCGATTTTCTAAGGAGCAAAACTTTGGGACAGAAAGTAAATCCTATCGGTTTCCGGATCGCGGTTGACAAGCAGTGGCGTAGCCGTTGGTTTGCCAACAAGAAGCAGTTCGGAGAGCTGTTGTCTGAAGACATGATGATCCGCGAGATGGTCAAGAAACGCCTCGAGAGTGCAGCGATCACCAAGATCCTGATCGAGCGTTATGCCAATCGCGTGCGCATCAACCTGTTCACCGCCCGTCCGGGCGTCGTGGTCGGGCGCAAGGGCCAGGACATTGACAAGATCCGTCAGGAACTCGCCAAGAAAACCGGCAAAGACATCTACCTCGAGATCCACGAGGTGCGTGACCCCGACGCCAACGCGCAGTTGGTCGCCGAGAGCATCGCGCAGCAAGTCGAGCGCCGCGTGGCTCTCAAGCGCGCCATGAAGCGCGCCGAGAAGGTCGCCATGGATATGGGCGTCGATGGGATCAAGATCCGCTGTAGCGGCCGCATCAACGGCGCCGAGATTTCCCGCGTTGAGTGGAGCAAGCAGGGCAAGGTCCCGCTGCACACGCTGCGCGCGAACATCGACTACGGGTTCGCCGAGTCGCACACCACGGCGGGGCTGATCGGCGTCAAGGTCTGGATCTGCAAGAAGGACGATTTCCAGCCGGTCCGCACCGGCGGTCAGAGGAGGAGAAAAGATGCCCCTAATGCCTAAGCGGGTTAAGTTCCGCAAGCAGTCCAAGGGAAACCGCGCGGGTTTTGCGACGTCCGGTGCCGAGTTGGCGTACGGCGAATTCGGCCTGAAGGCGCTGGAGCGCGGCTGGATGACCAACACGCAGATCGAAGCCTGCCGTGTGGTCATCAACCGCGAGATGAAGCGTAAGGGCAAGCTGTGGATCCGCATCTTCCCCGACAAATCCGTGAGCCGCAAGCCGATCGAAGTGCGAATGGGCAGCGGCAAGGGCAACCCTGAGTTGTGGGTCGCCGTGATTCTGCCCGGTAAGATGCTGTTCGAGATCGGCGGCGTGTCCGACTCCGTGGCGCGCGAGTGCTTGCGCCTGGCGGACACCAAGCTCGGCATCCGCACGCAGCTTGTCACGCGCCATGTAACGGGAGCTTAACGGAACCATGAAAGCAAGAGACTTAAGAGAACTCGGGGCGGTGGAGCTCGACCAGAAGATCCGTGAGCGGTCGCAGGAACTCAATGACCTGCGGATCAAGCACAAGTCGGGCTCCGGCATTGAGAAACCGGTCCGTCTGCGTACGATGCGTCATGAGCTCGCGCGTATGAAGACGGTGCAAGCTGAGCGGGAGGCTAAGTAAATGGCCGAGACAACAGAGAAGCGCGGCAGCCGCAAAGTCCGTAAGGGCGTCGTGGTGAGCAAGAGCGGCGAGAAATCGGTGATCGTGCAGGGCGAGCGTCGTGAGCGCCACCCGGTGTACGGCAAGGTGATCCGCCGGTTCAAGAAGTATCACGCCCATGACGAGGACAACGCCGCGAAGGTGGGCGACGCGGTGACCATCGTGGAAACCCGGCCGCTCAGCGCGACGAAGCGCTGGCGCATCGTCAAGCCTGAGGTGAAGTGACATGATCCAAGAACAGACAGTGATGGTGGTCGCGGACAACACCGGCGCCAAGCGCGCGATGTGTTTCCGTGTCCTGGGTCAGCGCAAACGGTACGCCCATCTGGGTGATGTCGTGCGCGTGGCCATCAAGGAAGCGGCGCCGACCGGCGCGGTTAAGAAGGGCCAGGTCTGCACGGCGGTCATCGTCCGCACGGGCCAGCCCATCCGCCGCGAAGACGGTTCGTATGTCCGGTTTGACCAGAATGCGTGCGTGATCGTGGACAACAAGATGAACCCGATCGGCTCCCGCATTTTCGGGCCTGTCGCCCGTGAGTTGCGCGACAGGAACTACATGAAGATCATTTCGCTGGCTCCGGAAGTGGTCTAAGCAGTGAAGGACCGTAACGCCGATGAGGACCCTGCCCGCGCCGGGCGGCGGCCGTCAAAACGGTTACGGGTTAGGAAACAGCATGAGTGTTGCTAGAATCAAGAAGAACGACATGGTGGTCGCCATTGCTGGCGATAACGCCGGAAAGACAGGCAAGGTACTGCGCGTGTTGCCCAAAAAGGGCAAGGCCGTGGTGCAGGGCCTGAACATGGTGAAGAAGGCTATCCGCCGCTCACAGATCGCCCCCAACGGCGGTTTTGCGGACCGCGAGGCCCCGATCGACCTTTCCAATCTGATGCCCTATGATCCGGACACGAAAAAGGGCGTCCGTATCCGCCGCGTCCAAGAGGGCGACAAGACGGTGCGTAAATCCAAGGCCTCGGGCAAGAACCTGGACTAAGGGGGAGCGGACATGGCCAATCTCAAAGAGAAATTCGCAAAAGAACTGGCGCCGAAGCTTCAGGAGACGCTCGGTCTTAAAAACAAGATGCTGGTCCCTCGCCTGCAGAAGGTGGTGATCAACATGGGCTTCGGCATCGTCGAGAAGGATGTGCAGAAGACCATCATCGACGATCTGGGCAAGCTCGCCGGCCAGAAGCCAGTGCTGTGCAAGGCCCGCAAGAGCATCTCCAACTTCAAGTTGCGCGAAGGCATGGTGATCGGCGCGAAGGTGACCCTGCGCGGCGAACGCATGTTCGATTTCATGGAGCGCCTGGTCAACAGCGCGCTGCCGCGTATCCGCGACTTCCGCGGGGTTGCTAACCGCGGCTTTGACGGACGGGGCAACTATACGCTGGGCCTGAAAGAGCACACGATCTTCCCCGAACTCATGGATTCCGGCGCGCAGGGCAATGATGTCGGCATGGACATCACCTTCGTCTCCACGGCGAAG
Organism: Verrucomicrobia bacterium ADurb.Bin070; assembly: GCA_002071025.1. GTDB lineage: Bacteria > Verrucomicrobiota > Kiritimatiellia > RFP12 > UBA1067 > DUPH01. The sequence goes on from MWEJ01000173.1 coordinate 4,666, forward strand.
GACAACAAAGAGGCCCGTGAGCTGCTAACCACTCTGGGCATGCCGTTCGCCGGCAAATAAGGAGGATTTCCACAATGGCCAAAACCTGTCTGATGGAAAAAGCCAAGCGTACGCCGAAGTTTTCGTCGCGTAAGTACTACCGGTGTTCCCGGTGCGGACGCCCGCGTGCGTATATCCGTAAGTTCCAGCTCTGCCGTATCTGTTTCCGCGAGTTGGCTGTGTCGGGCATGATCCCGGGTGTGACCAAGGCAAGCTGGTGAGGAGTTTACAATGACGTCGGATCCGATTTCTGACATGCTGGCGCGCATTCGCAATGCGCTGAAAGCCGGACTGCCCTCGGTCGAGCTTCCGGGCTCCAGAATCAAGGGCGAGATTCTCCGCGTGATGAAGGAAGAAGGCTACATCACGGACTTCACGATGACCAACGGCGTTCCGCGCGTGCTGAGCATCGAACTGAAGTATAACGACGACGCCGAGCCGGCGATTCGCGGCATGCGCCGCGAGAGCAAGCCGGGCCTCCGCAAGTTCTGCGGCGTGCAGGATATCCCGAACGTGCTGGGCGGTATGGGTACCGCGGTCCTGAGCACCTCGGGTGGCATCCTCAGCGGCAAGGAAGCCCGCAAGCGCAAGCTCGGCGGTGAACTCATCTGCACAATCTGGTAAGAGGGTTTCAACGATGTCGAGAATTGGTAAACAACCGGTCGCGATTCCCGCCGGCGTCACGGTGACCGCCGACGGTAACGCCGTCACGGTCAAGGGCAAGCTGGGCGAACTGAGCCGCGTCTTCCAGAAGGGTATCACCGTCACGGTCGAGAACGGCCAGGTGCTGGTGTCCCGCGCGGATGATTCGCGCATGCAGAAGAGCTGCCACGGCCTGAGCCGCACGTTGGTCAAGAACATGATCGAAGGCGTAACCAACGGCTATAAGAAGGCGCTCTCCATCGAGGGCACAGGCTTTAAAGCGGTGCTTCAGGGCACGAAACTGAGCCTCTCGCTCGGCTTCGCGTCCCCGAAAGAGTATGCGATTCCCGAAGGCATCAAAGTGACGGTCGACCCCAACGGTCTGGTCGTCAACGTCGAGGGCATCGAGAAGGAACTCGTCGGCGAGGCTGCCGCCCGCATCCGCAGTTACTATCCGGCCGAACCCTACAAGGGCAAGGGTATCAAGTACGTGGGCGAGCAGATCCGCCGCAAGCAGGGCAAGACGGTCGCATAAGGCCCGAACGGAGCTGAACAACATGAGTTTTAACCGTAAAGAACAACGCAATCGCCGCCACATGCGCCTGCGTCAGCGCGTGAAAGGAACGGCTGCGCGTCCCCGCATGGCCATCTGCATCTCGAACAAGCACATGTACGTGCAGTTCATCGATGACGTCGCGATGCGCACGTTGGCTGCGACCTCCACGCTGAAGGAGGCCAAGCCGTGCAATCTGGAGACAGCCAAGCTGGTCGGCGAACAGGCGGCCGGCGTGGCGAAGGAGAAGGGCATTTCGATCGTGGTCGTCGACCGCGGCGGGTTCAAGTTTCACGGTCGGGTCAAGCAGATCGTGGAAGCCGCCACCGCCGCCGGCCTGAAGATCTCGGAGCGCGCCGTTGAGACGGCAGAGGAGGCGAAGTGAGCGCAGAAGCAAGATTTCCCCGGAGTGAGGCGCAGAGCGAATTCGACGAGCGCGTCGTGTTTGTGAACCGTTGCGCCAAGGTGGTTAAGGGCGGACGCCGTTTCAGCTTCAGCGCCGTGGTCGTCGTGGGTGACCGCGAAGGCCGCGTCGGCTTCGGCTTCGGCAAGGCCAATGAGGTCAGCGATGCCATCCGCAAGGGTGGCGATGCGGCGAAAAAAGAGATGATGCGCGTCAAGCTTGCGGGCAAGACGATCCCGCATGAGGTGACCGGCGTGTGCGACGGCGGCCGCGTGCTGCTCAAGCCCGCACCGGACGGTACCGGCCTGATCGTCGGCGGCGGCATGCGCCCCGTCCTCGAGGCCGCCGGCGTGCGTGATGCCATCGGCAAATCGCTGGGCAGCAAAAACCGCCTCAACGTGGTCAAGGCCACGGTCGACGCGCTGAACAATCTGCGCTCGGCCGAGGAGATTGCCGCCGCACGTGCGTAAAAAGTGAAGAGTGAAGCGTTAATGCCGAATAGTTTGCCGATCCGAATGATCTGCTATTCGATGTTGACCAATAGGAGTTTTCACAATGGATTTGTCATCACTGAAGAACACCCCGGGTGCGCGCAAGACGCGTAAACGCGTGGGTCGCGGCCGCGCCTCGGGCATGGGTAAAACCTCGACCCGCGGTCATAAGGGTCAGCAGTCCCGCAAAGGCCATAAGGTCAAGCTGGGCTTTGAAGGCGGCCAGATGCCGCTCATCCGCCGCCTGCCGAAACGCGGCTTCAAGAACCCCACACGCGTGGTCTACGCGCCGGTCAACGTCTGTGACCTTGAACGCTTTGAGAACGGCACGGACGTCACGCCGGAGCTGCTCCGCGCGAACGGCCTCTATGCC
>MWEJ01000174.1 GCA_002071025.1 Verrucomicrobia bacterium ADurb.Bin070
CGAGGCGGAATCAGCCGCCAACGCCAAGAAAGCCGAGTATCTCGCCAACCAGCGCGTGGCCGAAGAGCAGGCGCGCAACCGTTCTGAATCCGCAGCCCGCGATGCCGACGGTGCCATCCGCGTGGCGCAGGAAATGGCTCAGAAAAAGGCGGAAGAGGCTCGCGCCGAACGCGAGAAGTCCCGCCTTAACGCCGAGGTGGTGGTGCCAGCCAACGCCGAGCGCGAGCGCGTGATCATCGCGGCGGATGCCGCGCGCGAGCAGTCGGTGCGGATCGCCCAGGGCGAAGCCGAGGCGACGCTCGCCAAGATGAAGGCCGAAGGTCAGGGCGTGAAAGCGATTCTGGACGGTAAGGCGGCCGGTTACCACGCGCTGGTCGAGGCGTGCGCCACCGCCCAGCAGGCCGCGTCGCTGCTGCTCATCGAGAAGCTTCAGGAGATCGCCGAGATCCAGGCGCAGGCCATTCAGGATCTGCCGATCGAGAAGGTGGTGGTGTGGGACGGCGGCGGCGAGAAGGGCGGGTTGGCCGGTCTGGGCCAGCGCCTGATGGGCGCGCTGCCGCCGATGCACGAGCTGGCGCGCCAGGTCGGCCTCGAACTGCCCGACTACCTCGGCAGGACGGCCGGCTGTGCGCCGGCGCCGTCCGCTGCGGATGCGCCGGCGGTGGAATCGTCCGCGCCGGTCGCCGGCTGAAGCGACTGCGAGGCAAGACGCCATGATTGAACTCTGCCAGGCCGACAAAATCTCCTATCTGGCGAATGTTTTCGCCATTTGCGGGGTCGACGGCCGCTTCTCGCCGCAGGAGGTCGCCGTCCTCAAAGAGGTCGCCCGTCGCCTGAATGTCACCCAGGAGGAGGCGTCGGCGGCCCGCACGCTGGTGGCCAGCGGCCATTACGAGCTGGCCCTGCTTTCCGACAGCCGGGCGCGGCGCGATAATCTTGAGGACATGGTGATGGCGGCATTGGCCGACGGCGATCTGCAGCCCAAGGAGTCCGCCCCGATCGAAAAGCTCGCCAAGGCGTTGCGCTTCGCCCAGGTCGACATGGACATGATCGCGCGCCGCGCGCAGGCCAGGCTGGACACCTTGTTCAAGGCCGCGCGCGCCGCGGACAGGACGCCGACTGCGCCGGCCGCCGCCGCGCCCGCGTCGGCCGCCGCGCCCGCGCCGCAACCGGCCGCGCAAGAGGTCCCCGCCGCAGACGCCGAGGATGTGGAGCCGCCCGAGCCGCCTGACACGCCAGGCCCGGTGGCTTTGCCTGATGACATAGCCGCCTGTGTCCACTGTCGCGCTGCAGCGCAGGATCAGGCGGCCTACTGTTATGGGGAGGGCGAGTCACTGAATGTCTGGGGCTGCCGCCTGTTGCAGCAACCGTGGCGTTCCGGCGCGACATGGCTGAAGGCCGGCTCTTTTCGTCCCTCCGGGTGCTTTGTTTTCGACCGCGAGACGATCCGCGCACTGCTGGCCGAAGCGGCGGCGCAGGTTGCGTGCTGTCCGCACTTTCATCCGGATGCGGTGGCGCGGGCGCTGGCCACACTGCCGTCGCAGGCGTGGCCGGGCCGTCGCTGGACACTGCGTCCGCCCGAGGCGGGCGAGCCGGGCACGCCGTTGACGGTGCGCCGCTACCGCCAAGGCTGTGTGCTGCACGCGCGGCAGACGGTGGGCGGCGTGGCGCCTGTCGGCGACCTGCTGGCGCGGCGTGTGATCCGCGACGCACGGCGGCGCGGAAGTCCGGTGTGAAGATGGCCGCTGTGGGTGCGGACCGCATGCCGGCGGAGATAAAACAGGCATCAGATGGAGGGAGCGTGGGGGAGCTATGAAGGATATCGCTATGCAGCCGATCTTCAGGGTAACGGTCATGCAGGCCGTGATGGTCGCGTCAGGGATCGCGGCGGCCGCGGCGGAGTCGCAACCCCGCGCGGTAGTCGACGCGCTCACCGCGCCGGTGCTGGACGCGGCGGGCCTCGCCTCGCACGAGGCGGTGTTCAAACAGGTGCTTGCCGCCGACGAGGCGGCTGACCGGGCGTGGGGCACGCTGACGTCCAAGGAGGCGCTCGCCGCGCACCAGCAGCGGTTGCGTGAACGCTGGACGGCGTCGTTCGGCGGCTTTCCGGCGCGTACGCCGCTCAACGCGCGTGTCACCGGCAGCGTGGTGCGCGAAGGCTACCGGCTCGAGAAGATCCTGTTCGAGAGCCAGCCCGGCCTCTTTGTTACAGCGCACCTCTTCCTGCCGCAGGCACCGGCCTTCAAGCCGCCGTTCCCGGCGGTCCTGATCTGCTGCGGCCACAGCGGCAACGGCAAAGCCGCCAAAGACTACCAGCGCGGCGCGGTGCTGGCCGCGCAGGCCGGCCTCGCGGCGTTGATCTATGACCCGATCGATCAGGGCGAACGGCTGCAACTGCCTGGCAAGAATCCGCCCAACAATGTCCACGGCCACAATATCACCGGCGTCAGCGCCATGCTGCTGGGCTGGAACACGGCGCGCTTCAGAATCTGGGACGGCCTGCGCGCGCTCGACTATCTGCAGGCGCGGCCGGAGATCGACGGGCGGCGGCTGGGCGTGATGGGCAACAGCGGCGGCGGCACGCTCTCATCCTGCATCATGGCGCTGGATGATCGGATCGGCGCCGGTGCGCCATCCTGTTACATCTCTACGCTGCGTGATGTCTGCGACCGCTGCGGCCCGCAGGATGCGGAGCAGAATTTCTTCGGTCAGCTCGCCTTCGGTATGAACCACGCGGGTTACCTGCTGGCGCGCGCGCCGATGCCGGTCTGCATGAACTGTGCGCACGGCGACTTCTTTCCGTTTGACGGCAGCCAGAAAAGCTACGCGGCGGCGCGCGCCGTGTTCGAGCGGTTCGGTTGGGGCGAACGCATGGCGATGCTGGACGTGCCCGGCTCGCACGGCTGGAAAGAGGGCAACCGCACGGGCTCGGTCCAGTGGATGCGCCGCTGGCTGCGTGACGAGACCGCAGCCCTGCCGCTGGATCTGCCGGCGCTGCGCGCGCTGTGCGCGGCTTACGACGCCAATCGCGCGGACTGCGGGCTGCAAGAGCCGGAGGCGTGGGTTACGCCGACCGGCCAGGTGCGCGACCTGCCGGGTGCGCGGTCGGTCTACGATATCATGCGCGACGAGTTGGCCGCCGTCGAGAAACTGCGCGCGCCGCTGAGCGGTGACGCGCGCGCCCGCAAAGTCCGCGAATTGGCGGGCATCCGTCCGCTGTCCGAGCTCCGGGCCGCGCGTGCGCAGACCGGCCGGCAGAGCTGCGAAGGGTTCACGGTGGTCCGCCAGCAGTTCACGCTGCCGGGCGGCGTCACTTGGCCGACGGTCTCACTGCTTCCGGGAAAAACGACCGGCGCGCCGGTGCTGGTTCTAGCGGCGGGCGGTCGCACGCAGGCAGTGGAGACCGTCACGGCGTGTCTGGCAGCCGGCCAGCCCGTGATGACTGCCGACCTGACAGCGGTCGGCGAGGTTGGCGCGTGCAAGCACCGGTTCTACGGCTCAAAGTACGCCGACGAGGGGATCGGCGTTATGCTTTATCTGCTCGGCGAATCGCTGGTCGGGCGGCAAGCGGAGGAGATTCTGGTCTGCGCGCGGGCTCACGCCGCCGCGCACGGGGGCGCGCCAGTGGTCCTGCACGCGCGGGGCGGGCTGGCTGTCGCCGCCGCGCATGCGTTCGCGGCCGAGCCGGCCCTGTTCGCGAAACTCGAACTGGCCGACGCCCCGCTCGCGTGGTCGGAGGTGGTTCGCCGTGCCGACCGCTTCAGCTTCGCGCTATGCGTGCAGAACGCGCTGCGCGCGTATGACTGGACCGACCTCTGCGCGCCTGCTCGGTAGGATGCGCGCTAGCTCAGCGCCAGCTCGCCGTCGGCGGCGGTGACGCGCACCGTCGCGCCGGGCGGATAGGCGCCGCCGACGATCTTACGGGCGATCGGCGTTTCGAGCGCGCGCTGGATGGCGCGCTTGACGGGGCGTGCGCCGTAGACCGGATCGAAGCCCTTGTCTGCCAGCCATGCCAACGCGGCATCGTCGAGTTCCAGGGTGAGGTCCTGCTCTGCCAGCCGGGCGCGCAGGTCTTCGAGCTGCAGGCGCACGATCGCGGCGATCTGGGCGTGGCCGAGCGGCTTGAAAAGCACGGTCTCGTCCAGGCGGTTCAGAAACTCCGGCCGGAAAGCGGTCTTGAGCAGGTCCATGACCTGCTTGCGGACCTTAGGTGAGATGTCTGACGTGTCGGACGTGTCCGACGTGTCTGACCTGTCCGACGCCAGAAATTCCGAGCCGAGGTTACTGGTCATGATGATCACGGCGTTGCGGAAGCTGACGGTGCGTCCGTGGCTGTCGGTGAGGCGCCCGTCGTCCAGCACCTGCAAGAGGATGTTGAAGACGTCGGGGTGTGCCTTTTCGATCTCGTCGAGCAGCACCACGCTGTAAGGTTTGCGGCGCACGGCTTCGGTGAGTTGGCCGCCCTCCTCGTAGCCGACGTAGCCGGGCGGCGCGCCGACCAGGCGCGAGACGGTGTGCTTCTCCATGTACTCCGACATGTCGATGCGCACCATAGCGGCTTCGGCGTCGAACAGCTCCGCGGCGAGCGTCTTGGCCAGCTCGGTTTTGCCGACGCCGGTGGGGCCGAGGAAGAGGAACGCGCCGACCGGCCGCTGGCGGTTCTTGATGCCGGCGCGCGCGCGCAGCACGGCGTCCGACACGGCATCGACCGCCTCGTCCTGGCCGACCACGCGGCGGTGCAGCACGTCGGCCAGATGCAGCAGCTTCTCGCGTTCGCCCTCCAGCAGGCGGGTCACGGGGATGCCGGCCCAGCGCGAGACGGCCTCTGCGATCTCTTCGGAGGTGACCTCTTCGCGCAGCATGACGGATCCGTCGGCAGCGTGCAGCTTATCCTGGGCGGCCTTGAGACGTTTCTCCAGTTCGGGAATGGTGCCGTATTTGAGTTCGGCCGCGCGGTTGTTGTCGTAGGCGCGTTCCGCCTGGTCGTAGGCCGTGCGGGCGGCTTCAAGCTGCTCGCGCAGCACGCGCGTTTCATCGAGCACCTTTTTTTCGGATTGCCAGCGCGCGGTCATGGCGTCGGCCTGCGATTTCAGGTCGGCCAGCTCTTTGCGCAGCTCGTCGAGGCGCACCTTGGAGGCGTGGTCCTTCTCTTTTTTGAGCGCGGTCTCTTCGATCTGCAGGCGCGTCACGCGGCGCGTGATCTCGTCCAGCTCGGCCGGCATGGAGTCCATCTCCGTGCGGATCGAGGCGCACGCCTCGTCCAGCAGGTCGATGGCTTTGTCCGGCAGGAAGCGGTCCTGCACGTAACGGTCTGAGAGCACGGCGGCCGAGACCAGCGCGGCGTCCTGAATGCGGACGTTGTGGTGGCGTTCGAAACGCTCCTTGAGGCCGCGCAGAATAGAGATGGTGTCCTCGACGCTGGGGGCGTCCACCTGCACCGGCTGGAAGCGCCGCTCCAGCGCGGCGTCCTTCTCCATGTGCGTGCGGTATTCGTCCAGCGTGGTCGCGCCGATGCAGTGCAGCTCGCCGCGCGCCAGCATGGGCTTGAACATATTACCCGCGTCGGTGGAGCCTTCGGTCTTGCCGGCACCGACGATGGTGTGGATCTCGTCGATGAAGAGCAGGATGCGGCCCTCGGCGGCCTTGATCTCGTTGAGCACGGCTTTGAGCCGCTCTTCAAACTCGCCGCGATATTTGGCGCCGGCCATCAGGGATGTCATGTCGAGCGCGAAGATCGTGCGGTCCTTGAGCCCTTCGGGCACGTCGCCGCGCACGATGCGCTGCGCGAGGCCCTCGACGATCGCGGTCTTGCCCACGCCGGGCTCGCCGATCAGCACGGGGTTGTTCTTGGTCTTGCGCGAAAGGATGCGCACGACATGGCGGATCTCGCTGTCGCGTCCGATGACCGGGTCGAGCTTGCCGGACTTGGCCAGCTCCACGAGGTCGTTGCCGTACTTCTTGAGCGCTTCATACTGGCCTTCAGGGTTGTCGGTGGTGACGCGCTGGTTGCCGCGCACCTCTTTAAGCGCGGCCAGCAGCTTGCAGGTGTCGACGCCCGCCTCGGCCAGCAGGCGGCCGGCTGGGGTCTTCGACTCCGCCATCGCGAGCAGCAGGTGCTCGACCGAGAGGTACTCGTCTTTGAGGCGCTTCGCGTGGTCGCCGGCCTTCACCAGTATCTCGTTCAACGCCTGGGTGACGTAGATCTTGCCCTCTTCAGTGTCACCGGCGACGCGCGGCTTGCGCGACAGGTCCTCCTCCACGCGGGCACGGAGCTGCGGAATGGCGACGCCGAGCCGCGTCAGCAGGGACACGGTAAGTCCATCCTGCACCGCCAGCAGGGCGGCGAGCAGATGTTCGCAATCAAGTTGCTGCTGCGAAAAGCGGATAGCGATCTGTCGCGCACTCTGCAACGCCTCCTGCGCCTTCTGGGTCCATTTGTTTAAATCAGTCATCGTTTTACCTCCTTGCACACCCTCTATGAGCACCTGCTGTGCCACAAGGGATAACACAACGTAACTGATTGATAATCAGAAAGATAAGTCAAAGCATTGACAAGACGGAATATGCCATAATGGCACACATTTGTAATATGAGACAAAAGGGCGCATGTTTTCGTGCTTGTTTCTTATTCTAGCAAACACGGCGAAGGTGAAGTCCGGCGCGGTTAGTGCGACATCGCCAAGCATACGGACTGGACGGTGCTGATCGCGGCGGACATGGACACGGGCGAGTGTCTGGAGATGGACCGTTTCAACAATCTGGACTGGCCGTTCCAGAAAGGCCGGATCAAGGCGTTTGTCGAAAAGTGGGACGCGCTTCTCGTGATGGATGAGACGGGTGGCCGCCGCCGGCGCATGCGCCCGCGGCGAGGAGCCGGAAGCGCCCGGAAACCGCTTGCAGCAGGCCCTCGCCCGTGTGACAATCGCCACAGTCGGCTGTTCGCCGCGCGGCGCGGCAGAACCGGGGCCGGTGAAATTTCCATAAGAAACGGAGACCGTTCAACAAGCAGATGCAGCCTCGGAATACCGATGCTGATCTACCAGTTAGTGCCTTACCGGCCGACAAGGCCAATAAAAAACAAGTTGTTTAGGCCGCGCTCCGTGTAAGTTGTTCTGTTG
>MWEJ01000175.1 GCA_002071025.1 Verrucomicrobia bacterium ADurb.Bin070
CGAGGTCTACACGCCGGCGTTCTACGACGAACTCAAGGCGCGCCTCACGCCGTATGTCGCGGAGCTGCGGCGGCACGGCCTCGAGAAATATGCGTATCTTTACGGTTTCGACGAGCGGACGCACGACTACTATCCAGCAATCGCCGGACTGTGGCGAGCGCTCAAGCGTGATTTTCCGGACATTCCTGTGATGACAACGGCCATGATGTATCGGGACATGCGAGACGGCAACAACCATCCGGAGCAGGACATCACCGACTGGCTCTGTCCGTTGACCAGCGTGTACGATCCCGAACTCTCCGCGCACCTGCGTACCCAAGGGCGTCAGGTCTGGTGGTATGTCTGCTGTGGGCCGACCTGGCCGCACGCGAACTTCGCGTCGTTCGAATATCCGCCGGTCGAGGGGCGGCTGCTGGGCTGGCTGACTCACCGGTACCGTTCCGACGGGCTGCTCTTCTGGCATGTGAACCTGTGGCCGGACCGGCCGCCGCTCCGGACCGGCGACACCTTCCTGGACGAGTGGGTGGCGGAATATTCGCTGAAAATGCCCGGCGACGGGCAGTTGCTCTATCCCGGAGCCGACGGGCCGCTGCCGTCGATCCGGCTGGCCCAGGTGCGCGACGGAATCGAGGATTACGAATGGCTGCAGATGCTGGAACGCCGCGCGAGCCGCGCCGCGGCCGACGCGATGACCGGCGAGCTGATCCGGAGCATGGCCGACTTCACGCGCGACCCGGCCGCGCTGCGCCGCGTGCGCGCCCGGATCGCCGACGCGCTGGAACGTCTGTGAATCCCCATGCGACGGTTGCGCTCGCAAACGGTCTTCAGGCTTGTGCCGCTTTTTAGGCATCTTGGGAGAAAGCATGAAAAACAGACGGGAATTCATCAAGCAGGCGGCATTCGCCGGTGCGGGAGCAGTGGCCGGAGGATGCATGAACTTGGGCTCTGGCGGCAAGGCCCCGGCGCTCACCGATAATTTCGGATGGGGCGTGCTCCTGCATCTTGGCAGCAACATGTGGGGGGATTGGACGCCGGACGGCAAATATCCGTCTTCGCGCGAGGAAGAGAGGAAGATGTTTCCGAATCCGCAACCCCGGAAGAACGGCTCGTATCCGAATGTGGTCAGGAATTATCTGGGCGCCGACGAGACGGTCTGGCGCGAACAGACCGAATACATGCGCGACGAGGGACTCAACCTTGTCATGATCGACGTGGGCGAGGCGTATGCGTATCCGAGTCATCCCGAACTTCGGGTGAACGGCAGTTGGGACGCGGACCGGATGCGGACGGAGCTGAAGCGCCTTCGCGGGTTGGGGCTGGAGCCTGTGCCGAAGCTCAATTTCTCGGCCGGGCACGACATCTGGCTCAAAGAATATCATTACATGACGTCGTCGCGGAAATACTACGAGGTGGAACGGCATGGGGTGCGCGCCATGCTGTGGTCCGACAAGATCTGCGGCGGCAAAGAGGATTTCCTCAAGCGGATGTCGAAAGGGGTGCTGCAGGTTCCGTGGTATTACGGGGTTGATTTCTCCGAGGAGAAGCTGACGTGGAAGCCGGAGTTCGAGACGAGTCAGGACTGGAGCGTACAGAGGAACCTCGCCTCCTCGATCATCGTCCTGGCCGAAGCCGGCTTTGACGTGATGCCGTGCACGTCGAACTGGTCGCATGACGAGGCGGCGGATGCGATGATCAGGTTCTGCAAGCAGCGAGTGAATCCCGCGCGGCTCAAGGGTTTCCTGACCGCCCCTTGGTTCATGACGCTCGAAAGCCAGAGCGGGAAGCTCAAGGACGGCATCCGCCTTTTCGCCGCCGCCAAGCGCAAGCATTATCCGGCGTGATTTTCGTCAGGGTGAAAATGGCCAAAGACATTACGGCGGTTGTGCCGATGCGGTGTGCTTGGGCGGCTTCGGCGGATAATGCCTATCAGACGCTGCCGCTTCTTCCGGGCGCACTCAGGAGAGGCTGCGCAGACTCAGGCGGTAGGCCTGAGGCGAGCGGTGGTGGAGCTTCTTGAACTGGCGCTGGAAATGGGCGGCCGAGGGGTACCCGCAGGTGCGGATGATTTCCGTGACGGTCATGTCTGTCTCCGCCAGCAGGCGGCAGGCGTGGGCGATGCGGAATCGGTTGATGTACTGGGGTACGGTGCTGTTCGTATACTTTTTGAACAGGCGGCTGAAGGCGCTTTCGCTGAGGCCGATCATCCGGGCGAGTTCAGGAACGCGGATCGCGGACGTCAGGTGCTGTTCGATGTGGGCGCACACGACGCCGATGCGGTCTGAGGAAGACGGCCGGGGTTCGACAAGAAACCCTTCGGACGAAATCTCGGTCAACTGTTTGGAGCGCGACAGCAGATCCAGCAGCTCGAAAAGAAGAATCAGGCGGCGGAGGCCGTGCGCGCGAACCATTTGCAGCAGGATCGCTTCGGCGCGGTCTCGGGTGCACCCGCCGACGCGCAGGCCGCGGCGGGCACGTTCAAACAACCGCCTCAGCGGCTCCAGGGTCGCCAGCGTGCGCCACTCCCCGCCTAACAGGTGCGGCATGAAATGCGTGACGACGGCTTCGACCTGCTGCGGCCGCCGGTTCGGGAGCGGGGTGTTGCGGTAATCATGCGGAAGCTCGGGGCCTAGAAAAACCAGATCCCCCGGCGTGAGACGCTCAAGGGAGTCGCCGATCCACCGTTCCGAGCCGCCGCGCCGGACGAGGGTGATCTCGCACGCGGGATGAAAATGCCAGACATCCCCGAATTCCAGACCGCGCACGAGATTGCACTCAACAAGGTCAGTGGCCGAGAGAAGCGATGATTTTTCAGCAATGGGTTTCATGACGCGATCAACCTGAGAAACGGCAGAAACACCATACGGCATTCGGCGTCAGGCGACAACGATAAAAACCGTGGCACGCCGGATTAGGGGTTGATAACGCCGGATCTGGCGCTTGCCGGTTTGATGCGTCCGTGAGATACTTCAGATACAGTTTCGATGGCGCTTGCGCGCATGGGGAAAACGACGGCGTGGAGACGGTGAAGATGAAAAGACGGCGTGAGTTCTTGAAAACGGTTTCGGCGGCGGCTGGCTTGTCGGTGTCGGTGCAGGCGGCGGGATGCAGGACCGCGGGGCGGTCGCCGCGGACCGGCCGGTCGGTGATGGGCCTGACGGCGCCGCCGCTGGCGGAGGTTCGCGTCGGCTTCATCGGCGTCGGCAAACGCGGGCCGGGCGCGGTCAAACGGCTCAGCCGCATTCCCAAAACGAGGGTGGTGGCGGTCTGCGACGTGTTCGAGGATCGCGCCGAGAAGAGCGCGCAGGATGTGGTCGCCGCCGGCCACGCCAAGCCGCAGACGTACTTCGGTTCGGAAGAGGCTTATAAGCGGCTCTGCGAGCGGCCGGATGTGAACCTGGTCTACGTCTGCACGCCCTGGCACTTCCATGTGCCGATGGCGCTGTATGCCATGCAGTGCGGCAAGCACGTGTGCGTCGAAGTGCCGATCGCGATGACGGTGGAGGACGGTTGGCGGTTGGTGGAGACGACGGAACGGACGCGCCTGCACTGCATGATGCTGGAGAACTGCTGTTACGGCGAGGATGAGCTGTTCGCCCTGTCTCTCGCGCGCAACGGCCTGCTGGGCGAGCTGGTGCACGGCGACTGCGGATACATCCACGAACTGCGGGCCGGCCTGACCGACGGCACCTACTACAAAGACTTCGCGTTCGAATTTTTCAAGCGCCATGCCGGCAACTCGTATCCGACACACGGGCTCGGGCCGATCGCGCAATACATGGGTATCAACCGCGGCGACCGGTTCGAACGCCTGGTCTCGCTCGGCTCCGGCGAGTTCGGCCTCTCGTCGTTCATCCGCGAGACCTTCGGCAAGGATGATCCGCGGGCCGGATATTCCTATAAGACCGGTGATATGAACACGACGATCTTGCGGACCGAGCGGGGGCGGACCGTCATGGTGCAGTACGGCCGCTACAGCCCGCGCCCGTATGACCGCATCAACTTGATCTCGGGGACTAAGGGCACGCTGCGCTCGTATCCGCTGCGCGTCGCGCTCTCGCCCGGCTGGCACGAGTGGCTCGGCGACACGGCGCTCGCCGATTTGAAGGCCGCCTATACCCATCCGCTGTGGCGTAAGATCGGCGAGCTCGCCAAGCAGAACGGCGGACACGGCGGCATGGACTACCTCATGGAGTACCGTCTCTGCCACTGCCTGCTCAACGGGCTGCCGCTGGACCAGGATGTCTACGACGGCGTGACGTGGAGCTCGCTGGTGGAACTGACCGAGCGGTCGGTGCTCAAGGGCGGCAGCGCCGTTGAGGTGCCTGATTTCACGCGCGGGGCTTGGCGCACGGCGCAGCCGCTGGGCGTGGTCGAGGTTTGACATGTGACGCGGCACAGGAGAGAACATGATGAATAAATGGTCGAGACGGGAATTTGTGGCGCGCGGTTCGCTGGCGGTGGCGGCCGCGGCCGGGGCGGGCCGCGCGGAGGCCCGGCAGGCGGCGCCGTCCATGTTGTGGGGCGCCTTGCTGCACATGGGAGTCAACATGTGGTCGGACATTCCGGTCGACGCATGGGGACCGTTCAAGGGCGAACAGCTCAAGCTGGTCTGCCAGGCCGATCACCTGCGCTTTGATGAGGCGGTCTGGCAGGTGCTGACCGCGCGCATGCAGCAGGCGGGCATGAACCTTGTGGTGATCGATTTGGGCGAGGCGTTGCAGTACGAGAGCCATCCCGAGCTGGCGGTCAAAGGCTCTTGGACGGTCGAGCGTTTTCGCAAAGAGCTGGCGCGATTGCGCGGCTTGGGACTTGAGCCGATCCCGAAGCTGAATTTTTCGGCCGCCCACGACACGTGGCTCAAAGCGTATGGCCGTCAGGTCTCAACGCCGGCCTATTACGCGGTGTGCGCCGATCTGATTCGCGAGGTGTGCGCGATCTTCGACCGGCCGCGGTTTTTCCATCTCGGGTATGACGAGGAGACTGCAGGCCACCAGGCGAAGTACAGCATCGCGATCATCCGGCAGGGCGAATTGTGGTGGCATGACTTCATGTTCTTTGTGAATGAGGTCGAGAAACAGGGCGTGCGACCCTGGATCTGGTCGGATTACTACTGGAACCATCCCGAGCTATTCCTCAGCCGCATGCCGAAATCGGTCCTGCAGAGCAACTGGTACTACGGCGCGACATTCGAGCCCGAGAAACAGAAGTACGTGAACGCCTATCTTGACCTCGACAAGGCGGGGTTCGAGCAGGTGCCGGCCGGCTCGAACTGGAGTAACGACGTGAACTTCAAGGGGACAGTCGAGTTCTGCAAGAAGAACCTCGCGCCGGAGCGGCTGAAGGGCTTTCTGATGGCACCGTGGTTCTTCACGTTGCCGGAGTGGCAGGAGAAGAACCTGCAGGCGATCGCGCAGGTTGAGGCGTGCATCAAAGGGTAAGGCGGTGCTGAACCGTCTGTGTTTACAGACAAAGGAGAAACGCGAATGAAGGCAAATGCAACGAAAGCGGCGAAAAAAACTGCTGGCCAGACGGCCGCGCTGGCGGTAAACGGCGGCTCCCAGGTGTGGGACAAAGGGTTTCCCATGTGGCCGTCCTTTTCCGAAGAGACCTTGAAAACGGCGCTGGAGCCGCTGGTGAGCGGCAAAGTGAATTACTGGACCGGGCCGGTCGGCATGCAGTTCGAGACCGCGTTCGCCAAATGGCTGGGCGTGCGCAATGCCATCAGCGTGACCAACGGCACCGCGGCGCTGCACACCGCGATCGCGTCGCTGGGGATCGGCCCCGGCGACGAGGTGATCTGCCCGTCCTACTCGTTCATCGCCTCCTCGTTCTGCGTCCTGCAGGCCGGGGCGCTGCCGGTTTTTACCGACGTGGGCTTTGACCATCAGATCGATCCCAAGCAGATCGAGGAGAAGATCACGGAGCGCACGCGCGGCATCGTGGTGGTGCACCTGTACGGCGTGGTCGCGGACATGGCGCCGATTCTGAAAATCGCTAAGAAGCACAAGCTGAAGGTGATCGAGGATTGTGCGCAGTGTTTTGGCGGCGTCTACAAGGGACGCAAGGCCGGCACGATCGGTGACGTCGCCTGCTTCAGCTTCTGCCAGAGCAAGCACTTCACCACCGGCGGCGAGGGCGGCATGGTCGTCACAAACGACGACGATCTCGCGTGGGAATGCCGGTCGTTCCGCGATCACGGGTATGACGTGAAGGAGCGCCTGAATCTGCTGGAGATGGAAGGTAAGCTGATGTACATCCACAAGCGGGTCGGCTTCAATTTCCGCATGACCGAAATCCAGTCGCAGATCGGCCTGTGCGAGCTGAAGCGCTTCGATGCTTGGAATCTGAAAAACCGCATCCGCAACGGCAAGATGCTGAAAAAGGCGCTGGAGAAACACCCGCTGGTGCTGCATGCGCCGGTGGACACCAAGGACCGTCAGAATTCCTACTGGTGGGCGCCGTTCGTGCTGGACACCTCCAAGCTGACCTGTTCGATCAAGGTCTTCATCAAGGCGATCGCGGCGGAAGGCGTGCCGGTCTACAGCGTGCTCTGGCCGGAAATGTACAAGGAACGCGCCTACATCGAGCGTAACGGGTTCGGCGTGGCGAAGTATCCGTTCTTCGACCCCAAAGCGCGCAACATCGACTACAGTCAGGTGGATTGCCCACGCGCGCGCTGGATGACGGACCGCACGATGTGCTTTTTCACCCACCCCGTCTACACCGAAGCGCACATGCAGGCGTGCGTCGACGCATTCAAGAAAGTCGCTGCGGCGTATATGAAATAAGAGTCTTGAAACTGGAAGCTTGAAACTGGGAAAGAGGTGTCGTCGCCAAGTTTCCAGTTTCGAGTTTCCCGCCTTCTTAAGGAAGTTCTATGCTCACCATCACCGTGTTGGACGCGTGGATCATCCTCGGGTTTCTGGTCTCGGTCGTGCTGGTCGGCTCTTGGGCCGCCCGGCGAGCAGGGCAGAACACCGAGTCGTTTTTCCTCTCGGGGCGGAACATGCCATGGTGGCTGCTGGGCGTCTCGATGGTCGCCTGCACCTTTTCATGCGACACGCCGAACCTGATCACCGAGATCGTGCGCCTCAACGGCGT
>MWEJ01000176.1 GCA_002071025.1 Verrucomicrobia bacterium ADurb.Bin070
CGGGCTTCGGCGCGTCGCTGATCGATATCGAAGGCATGTCCGGCAAGCTGAAGATGATCTTCACCGTGACCAAGCGCAAGGACCTGCAAGAGCTGATGCAGATCATCCAGTCGCATAACCCCCATGCGTTTGTGACGGTCGAGGATGTCAAGACCGCCAAGGAGGGCTACTTCCGGCTGGCCCGCGAGAAAACCGCCTCGCCGCTCTGGGTGCTCGGCGGCCTGCGCAACCGCAAGTGAGGCGGCGGGGCACCGTCCAGTTACAGAGCGTGCTGGATGGACTATTCCTTGGGTTTCTTAAACTCGACCCCCGGCAGACCTTTGAAGTGTTCGTCCTGAGTCCACAGCATCGCCTGTTCCCCCCATGCTGTTGCGAGAATAAGGCTGTCTGCCATTGGAATGCGATGACGTATACTGATTAGAGCAGCTTGCAGCGCGATAGGTTCAGTGACGTCAACGACCCGACCCTGTTTCATTTGGGCCACGGCCTGAAGAGCCTTCGCTTCATCGGCAACCAGATTGACTTTCTTGAAGACTTCGTAAAGACAAATGACGGGAACGATTAGCTTGGACGTGTTTTCAATCTTGTGTGCGAACGATGCGGCATTTTTTCCGTCAAAAAAGTACTCGATCCAGCCTGAGGTGTCGACGACCGTCATACGCGATCCTCCTCATCACGAGTAAACCCACCGTCAAACCCTTTCAGGAAACCCCTTGTGCTGCTCATTTTGCGTACCGGGATCAACTCGATGCGGTCGTCAAAGCTGATCATCTGCAACCGCTGCCCTGAGGTAATCCGGTTTTTCTCGCGAATTTCCCGAGGAATGACAATCTGGAACTTAGGCGACACCAGGACCGTGCTCATATCGATCTCCTTTTGGTACAACAAATATCATATCGATACGCTCTTCGTCAATTTTGATCGGAATATGCGCGGTAATCGGTGAGTGGCAGGGATACGCGACGTTCATGCGTTTCTGGTGAAAAGGGGGGCAGGCGAGTCGGGAGCGCGGGCGTCCTCGCCCGCAGACCGTGGTGCGGGCGTCCTCGCCTGCAACAACGTTTGTGCAAAAGACTGAGCGCCCCATGGCTTGGGTGCCGAGCCGCGCATCTGAATCGCGCGCGACCTTTCTCTGTGCGGGCGGGGACGCCCGCGCTCCGACTACGCTTCGCTCAAAACACGCACTGAACTCGCATTCCCCGGCCACCAACCGATTACGACCTGGCCGTCGCCGCGTACGATGCCAAGGAAATCCGCGAAAAGACCGCCTCGCCGCTCTGGGTGTTCGGTGGCCTGCGCAACCGCAAGTGAGGCGGCGGGTCACGGCACCGGATCGCCGCGCCGGATGGTGATGCGCTCCTCCCACACGGCCTGGTCGGCGGCGGCGTCGTAGGTCAGGATGCGGTGGGCGCTGCCGGGCGCGTGCGGCGCGTCGCGCACGGGCAGCCAGCGCCGGTGCTCGGCGATCTGCGCGGCATACGCGGGATCTCCGCGCAGGTTGGTCCATTCATTCGGATCGGCGCACAGGTCGTAAAACTCTTCGCTGCCGTCCGCGTAGCGGATGTAGCGGTAGCGCTCACTGCGCACGGCGTGGTTGCCCGGGTTGTGCGAGGTGACGGCCGGCCGCGCGCGCGGCGCGTCGGCGTCGGCCAACTGCGCGCGCAGGCTGACACCCTCAAGGTCGGCGCGCGGCGGCAGCCCGCACAGGTCGGCCAACGTCGGGTAGAGATCCAGCAGCTCGGCCGGACGCGTGCAGCGCGCCCTGCGGGCGACGCCCGGTCCGGCGAAGATCAGGGGCACGCGCGTGGCGCGTTCCCAAAGCGTGTTCTTGCCGGTGACGGCCTTCTCGCCGAGGTGATAGCCGTTGTCGCCCCACACGACGACCACCGTGTTCTCGGCAAGCCCTGCGGCGTCGAGCGCCTCCAGCAGGCGGCCGATCTGCGCATCCATGAAGCTGGTGCACGCCAGATAGGAACGCACCAGATTGCGGAGCTGACCATTCTCGCGCATCCAGGCCAAGCGCGGTTCGGGCAGATCCCAGTGCAGGTACCACGCGGCGCGCGGCGTGTCGGCGCGGTCGTCATCGCGCAAGGGCGGCAGCACGCTGTCGTCGTCCGGATAGAGATCGAACCACTTCTGCGTCGCGTAGCACGGCACGTGCGGCAGGAAATAGCCGACCGCGAGAAAGAAGGGCTGGTCGCGCGGCATGGTCCGCAGCCGCTCGGCGGCCCAGGTGGTGATCTGCCAGTCCCCCTTCTCTTCGTCGCGGTGCGGGAAGCACCCCCAGTCCATCAGCGGATGGTTGCCCATAGGAGTCGGCGGGATCAGCTTCTGCGGCGGCTTGACGCCGATGCCGCCGGCGGGACCCCAGACATCGAACTCCGCGGCGCGCTTGGCGGGGCCGCCGGGATTGCCGTGGAAGATCTTGCCGGTGGTGTAGGTGGTGTAGCCGTGGGCTTTGAAGTGCTGCGGCAGCGTCACGCGGTCGCGCAGCGCGTCGACGTTGCGGAACCACGGGGCCAGGCCGTAGACGCCGGTCGTGGTGGCGCGCAGCCCCAACAGCAGGCTGGTGCGCGAGGGATTGCAGAGCGGCGCCTGCACGTGCGCGTTGAGGAACGTCGTGCCGCGCTGCGCCAGACGGTCCAGGTGCGGGGTCTTGACCAGCGGGTGGCCGCCGAGCGGGCCGACCCAATCGTTCTGGTCATCGATGGCGATGAACAGCACGTTGGGCCGCGCCGCGCCCGCGGCGGACGCGCACAGCGCCGCGCCCAGCAGCGCGGCCAGACAGGCGGAGTGTATCGGGACATTCATGGTTGTTGCTCGATTATCTCAGATAGAGCAGGGAGCCCGACGGGTAGATCACGGCGTTCAGCAGAGAGTCGCCCGGCAGCCAGCCGGGATTGACGCTGTGGCCGAACGGTGCGCCACTGCCGCGCCACTGCGTATCGAAGGCCTCTCCGCCGTTGAGGGTGTCATAGCTGATCAGCGGAACGCTCTGCGTGCCGCTGGTCCAGTTGGACACGCGGTCCATGACCACGCGCCCGCCGCCGAGCACGGTGAGGCCGCCCGCCACGGTGATCTGGTCCAGGGCGGGCTGCGCGCCGTCGTAATCCACGACCAGCGTGGCGCCGTCCGCCAGGATCAGGCCTTGTTCAAAGACGCGCGGGCCGGTCAACTGGAAGACCGTCGGCGGCACCTCGGCGTTCGCCACGTAGCCGGAGCCGGTGACCGTGACCGCGCCGGTGTCCACGCCGTTCAGGATCAGTTCGGCGTCGGGGGCGAGATCGACCGCCGCGCCCGTGTGCGGCATGGCCGCGAAGCTCGTGCCGGGCGTGCCGCGCCCGAACCACTTCCACGCGAGGTAGGCCTCGACCTCCGCGCGCTCCGCATCGGTGAGCGCGCGCGTGTAGACCAGCACTTCGGCCAGCCGCTGGCCGCCGCAGCGGGTGCCGTCGGGATGGTTGCGGCCCGGCCGGTCGCACGCGAAGGCGCCGGCGGCGACATCGGCCGTGGCGGTCAGGCTCACGATCTGATAGCCCGTGCCGTTCAGGCCTGTCTTGAGGCCGTTGATGGTTGATCCGTCGACTCGCGTGACGCCGCCCGTGACGGCAGTCCAGTTCGCGCCCCAGAGCACGGCCGGCGTGTTGGCGAGGTAGTTGGTGCCGCGCAAGAAGTAGTTGAGGTCTCCGCTGCCGGACATCAGGTGGCCGCCGCCCTTCTGGCTGCCGATGACCCAGAAGACGGTGCGGATGCCGCTCGCCTGCGCGTTCCAGAGCAGCCACTGCGTGCCGCCGTACGGACCGAAATCCAGCACGGGCCTGCCGTTCAGGGCGCCCGGCAGCAGGGTCGGCGGCGTGATCGCGATCCCTCCGGGGATGCGGTTCTCGGCGGCGACGGCGGTGTTGGTATAGCGCTGGTCAGGGTCCGCATAGGCATAGGCGTAGGGGTGACCGGCGCCGCGCGCGTCGGACCATTGGATCACTTCGCCGGCGCTGCCGGACTTGAGGGTCAGCGACTCGGCGCGCGAGGCGTCGGCCCAGAAGGCGAGCGCGTCGGTCACCGGCAGCTCGGCGTGCAGCTCGGCTGCGGGCGACAGGGTCAGCGTGCCCGCCGTGACCTGATACGCGGCCGGCGCCGGGCCGCCGGAGGCGAGCGCGAGCTTGCCGCCGCCGGTCACGGAGACGGATGACGCTCCTTGGATTTCGCCCAGCACGGCGAGCCGGCCGGCCGCCACGTGCAGGTCGCCGCCCAGCGACTGTACGCGCCCCAGCACCGGCAGTGTCGGCGCGGCGTAGCCGGTCGAGGCGCGTCCGAACCACTTGGCATTCAGGTAGGCCTCGGTCTGCTGCCGCTCCGCGTCGGTCAGCACGCGGTCATACAACAGGATCTCGCCGAAGCGCAGGCCGCCGAACGGACGGGGCGAGCCGCGGTCGCCCGCGATGTAGACCGGCGTGGTGAAGGGCGTGCGCGGTTTGACGATGAACGAAAACAGTCCGTAGCCGCCGGAGAAGCCGCGCCGCACGCCGCAGACATTCTGCCCGTCCAGATAGGTCCAGCCCTGCCGCACGTCTAGCTCTGACGAGGAGGGATGCCAGATCGGGGTATACGGATTGGCCGTACCCAGCGAAGTGGAAAATTCGCGGTAGAAGGGATAGGTGGTGGCCGCGCCGAGGAAGCACCCGCCGCCCTCCTGGCTGCCGTGCACGGCAAAGGCGGAGAGGACGCGGGCGCGCGTGCCGTCGAAGGTCAGCGCGGTGCCGCCGGCGACGGCGCGCCCGAGATCGATCACCGGACGTCCGTTCAATTCGCCGGCGCGCAGCACGGGGTTCGCGCCCGTGAAGCCGATCGGCAGGTTGTTGACGGAGAAGTCCCGGATGTTGGTGATGGCCGTCCCGTTGAGCGCCACGCCGCCGGGGCGCGACGCGTCGAGCCAGAGCGAGGGGCCGGCCGCGGGCTGCGCGGGGGGCTCCAGGCGGCTGACATCGAGCCGGTCGAGACGGGTCTCCAAAATGCCGGAGAACCCGGTGCCGTCAAGCAAGCGCAGAGTGGCCGCGCCTTCGCGGCGCACTGTGCCCGCACCCTCCAGCGCGGCGAGCACGACGCCATTGGTGTCTGCGCCGGTGTCCAAAACCGTGCCGTCCGCGAGCGCGACGCGCCGCAGGTCGCCGAACCATTTGGCCGCGAGCAGCGCCTCCATGTTCATGCGCTCCTTCTCGGTCAGCACGTCGCTGAAGAGCACCACCTCGCCGAGACGCTGGCCGCCGCATTGCGTGGTGGATGTCCGGTCGCGGCTGAACTGGTTGGCAGCGGCATTGGCGCTGGTGACGAGCTGTACCAACTGGTAGTCGCCGTTCAGCACGTCCTGCTGTTTATAAGAACTCAACTTGAGGCCGTCGACGAAGATTCGTCCGTTCTTGACGCCGTCGGCGGCGGAGTCGGCAAAAAGACCGGGCACCGTGCTGTCGCCCCACGTGCCGATCTCGCGGTGGAAGTTGTAGAGTGCGGTGTGGCCGAGCAGGAAGCCGCCGCCGTTCTGGCTGCCGAGCAGCCAGAAGGCCGTGCGGATGTTCGCGATCTCCGCGTTCCACGAGAGGTAGCGCTCGGTGGCGAGGCTGTTTCTCACGTAGGGTGCCGGGGCGCTGCCGCCGCTGCCGTAGTAGTTGAAGTCGACCACCGGCCGTTCATTGAGCGCGTTGAGCAACAGGTTGGGCGCGTTGTTGATCAGGCTGTTGGTGGCGGCGGCCCAGCGGCCGTTGAAGCGGACGTCGGCCCAGTTGGTGACGTAACCGTACGGGTCGGTCATGACCGAGCCATTGTCGGCGCTGGCGTCCACGTGGAAGACCGGGTTCAGCGCGTAGGCGCGATCGGTCCGCGCAAAGGCCAGGCGGCCGGCCTGAATGTCGAGCCCGCCGGTCAGCAGCGCGCTGTTGCTGACTTTGAGGTCGCCGGCGCCCAGCTTGGTCAGGCGGCCGGCGCCGCAGGCGACATCGACCGAAAGCGTGTCGCCCGCCGCGAGGGTGAGCTGTGCCGCGCCGAGCAGCTCCAGACGGCGGATGTCCGCGATCCACTTGGCGGCGAGGTAGCTCTCGATGGCGGCACGTTCGGCTTCGGTCACGACATTGGTGCAGATGAGCACTTCGCCGAGACGCTGTCCGCCGGTGTAATCTGGCCAGGTTGTGCGGTAGCGCGCGAACTGGTCGGCGGCTCCGCGTTGCAGGTCGGGATTGACCGATGCGTCGGTGTCGTCGACAAAGGCCAGCACTTGATAACCGCCGTTAAACGGCACGCGCGTGTCGAAGGCGAACTGCTCGCCGTCCACATAACTGCGCCCGAAACGGGTATAAAACTTCTCCTGATTCCAGAGCGGCGTACGATAAGTTTTCAATGCGTCGGGGGCTCGGATGAAGTCGTTCATGGTCGAGCAACCGAGCAGGTACCCGCCGCCCTCGTGCGTGCCGATCGCCATGAAGAAAGTGCGTACCGGATCAACCTGCTTGCTCCAGCGCAGATAGAGGCCGCTGCGCTCAGGTCCGAAGGCCACGATCGGCAGGCCGTTGGCCGAGGCCGGCAGAACCTGAGGCGCCGTGGCCTCGTTCTCGCTGTAGGCGTACATCCACGGATCTTCGAACGCGCCTTTGCGCACGTCCCACCACTGCGTGACGCCGCCGGCGGCATTGGTCGAGAGTGTGCCGGGACGGGAGGCGTCGACCCAGAAAGCCGGCACGACCGAGGCGGGGATCGTCGCGGGACTCGTGCGGACCGGCAGCAGCGCGCCGCCCTCGACGGTCAGCGAGCGCAGCGTGGTCGGGACCGGGAAGGTGAAAGCGCCGGTGCCGCCTTTACGGAAGGCCCCGTGGCCACTGAAGGCGGTCACGGTCAAGGCCGCCGCACCCGTGTCGGCGGCGGCGCTCTGCAGGTCGGCGAGGGAGACCTGGTCCAGTGTGGTCGGGCTGCCGGTCGCGACGAGGCGGCCGTTGCCCGTCATGCTGGCGATGGCCAGCGGCGAGCTGCCGTTGTTGAACGTGATCGTGCCGCCGAGCGCGAGCGTGTCGATCGTGAAGGCGCCGGCCGGGACATTCAGCGTGCCGGTGCCGCTGAC
>MWEJ01000177.1 GCA_002071025.1 Verrucomicrobia bacterium ADurb.Bin070
GGCCTACATTAATTGACGGTCTGTGCACAAAAAAAAGAATCTTTAATTGATTTTATCTTGTTGATGTTTAACATGTTATGAATATTGTACGAGGCTTGGCACATCCTTTGCGAAGTAAAACGCAAGGAGCATGAACATGACATCTGTTTTCAAATGGTACAATCTATCGCAGGCGATCGGGGCGTTGATCGACAACGCCGTCAAGATGCTCGCCGTCATCTATCTGGTCACCGTATTGAAGCGTGATCTAGCCGCCACGCTGGCCCTGACCTCGGCGCTGCTAGTCTTCCCTTTCCTCTTCTTCTCGAACTGGGCCGGAGCGCTGACCGACCGCTTCAGCAAGCGCACGCTCGTCGTGGCGGTCAAGTGGGCCGAACTGGGTTTGTTACTCCTCGGGTTCCCGGCGCTGGCTGCGGGCCAGGCCTGGCCGATCCTGTCGGTGCTGTTTTTATTGGCCGCTCAGAGCGCCTTTTTCGGACCGGTCAAGCGCGGCATCGTCCCGGAGCTGGTCGCGCCGGACGACCTGGCCCGCGCGAACGGCCAGATGACCGGCGCCACGTATCTCGCGATCATCCTCGGACTCTTCCTGCCGTCTTTCGCGGTGACCGCGCTGAACCTGAGCTGCTCCGCCGTGCTGGCGGCCTGCGCAGGCTTCTCGCTGATCGGCCTGCTGTGCGCCTATCGCCTGCCGCCGACGCCGGCGGCGAACCGCCTGTCCTCACCCTCGCCGTGGATCGTGCCGGACGCGCTGCGCGCCATGCGGTCGCTGGCGCCGCGCGTGTGGCTCAAACGCGCGGCGTTCGGCTCGATCGCCTTCTCCGGCATCGCGGCGCTGTTCCAACAGAACCTCGTGGTCTACGCGCGTGAGGTCGTGAACCTGCCGGTGGCATCGAGCGGATACCTCTTCCTGCTGGTGGCCGGCGGCATCGCGGCCGGCGCCTGGCTGGCGGGACGCCTCTCGCCGCACGCGGTCGAGGTCGGGCTGATCCCGGTCGGCGCGTTCGCGCTCGCGCTCACGCTTCTGGGACTCGGCCTGGCTCCGGCGTTCAGCGTGATGGCGCCGCTGCTGGTGCTGGCCGGCGTCGCGGCCGGCGTGTGCATCGTGCCGCTCACGGCCTACCTGCAGGCCGAAGCGCCCGCGCGCAACCGGGGCGAGCTGTTCGGCGCGATCGAGTTCTGGAGCTTTGCGGCGATGGTCGTCGCCTCGGCTTTGTTTTATGTCTTGTCGGAGCGCCTGCATGCGAGTCCCCGCGCCTGCATGGCGGTGACCGGCGGCGCGACGCTGTTCTGCGCCGTCTGGACCTTCGTGCGCCTGCCGGCGCACACGGCGCGCTTCCTGCTTTCCCGGTTGTCGCGACTGTTCTACCGCGTGGACGTGACCGGTCTGGAGAATCTGCCGCGCGAAGGCGGCGCGCTGCTGGTCGCCAACCACACCGCCTACGGCGACGCCACGATTCTCCAGTCGGTGACGCAGCGGCCCGTCCGCTTCGTGATGTCGCGCGAGGTTTTCGCAACCTGGGGTTGGTGCCGGCCGATCTTCAAGCTGACCGGCGCGATCCCGCTTCACGCCGGCGACGGCCCCCGCGCCCTGGTGACGGCGCTGAACCACGCCCGTGACGTGCTGCGCGACGGCGGCCTGCTCGGCATCTTCCCCGAGGGGCAATTGACGCGCACCGGCGCGTTGCAGCCCTTCCGCAAGGGGTTCGAGAAGATCGCGCAAGGCACCGGCGCTCCGATCGTGCCGGTCTACCTGGGCAATCTTTGGGGCAGCGCATTCAGTTTCCGCCACGGCGCGCCCGCAAGCCTGCGCGCCTTCTCACACCTTCGAAAGCGTGAGCATGGACATGCGGGGCTGCTACGACTGCCGCGGCGCGTGACGGTGCGCATCGGGCGGCCGCTGCCCTCCACCGCCACGGCCGAGGAGGTGCGCCTGGCGGTCGCCGAACTCGGGGCCGAGACCGCAGACGCGGCGGTCACGCAGCCGGGCCACACGCTCGCGCACCGGCTGGTCCGCGCGGCACGCCGCGCATGGGGCCGGCTGATCGTCCGCGACACGACCGGCCAAGCCCTGAGCTACGGCCGCCTGCTCGCCGGCGCAGTGGCGCTCGGCCGCCGTCTGACGCCGCACCTCGCCGGCGAACAGCGCGTGGGCGTGCTGCTGCCGCCTTCCGTCGCGGGCGTGCTCGCCAACACGGCGCTCACGCTGCAAGGGCGCACGGTCGTTAATCTCAACTGGACGGTGTCGCCGGACGCCTTTCGCTCGGCCGTGGCGCAGAGCGGCTTGTCCCGCATCGTGACCTCGCGCCGTTTTATCGAGAAGGTGGCGCTGCCCGCGACGTCGGCCTGCTTCGTGTTCATGGAAGACGCCTTGGCCGGGCTCACCCTGCGCGAGAAGGCTGCGGCGTACCTCCGCGCACGGTTCGCCCCGGTGCGCGCGCTGACCGCCTACGCCGAACCCGACGCCTCGGACACCGCCTGCATCATCTTCTCATCCGGCACGACCGGCACGCCGAAAGGGGTCATGTTGAGCCACGCCAATCTTCTGGCCAACCTCGACGCACTGCGCGCTGTGGCTCCGCTCTCGCCCCGGGACACGCTGTGCGCCGCCCTGCCGTTCTTTCATTCGTTCGGCTTCCTGAGCACACTCTGGTGGCCGCTGCTGGCCGGCATCCCGACCGCCTACCATGCGAATCCCTTACAGGCCGGGCACGTGCTGCGTCTAATCCGCGACTCCCGAGCCACGGTCCTACTCACCCTCCCGACGCTGCTCCAAACTTATCTGCGGCGCAGCGCGTTCGGCGAGTTCAAGACGCTGCGCCTCGTATTCACCGGCGGCGAGAAACTGCCGGCCGCGTTGGCCAACGCCTTTGAGCAGGCCACCGGCTTGCGGCCGCTTGAGGGATACGGCGCCACAGAACTCGCGCCGGTCGTGGCCCTTTCGTTGCCCGACCGCATGGCAGGCGACACGCTCTGCCTAGGCAACAAGCCGGGAAGCGTGGGGCGTCCGCTGCCGAACATCGCCCTGAAGATCGTGGTGCCCGACACCGGCGCGCCGCTGGCAGCAGGAGAGTCAGGGCTCTTGCTGGTCAAGGGACCGAACGTGATGCAGGGTTACCTGGGCATGTCCGAAAAAACCGCCGAGGTACTGCGCGACGGCTGGTACAACACCGGGGACATCGCCCGCATCGATGAGGACGGCTTTCTGTTTCTGACCGACCGCCTGTCGCGCTTCAGCAAGATCGGCGGCGAGATGGTGCCGCACGGCGCGCTCGAAGCGGCCCTGCAAACTGCATGCGGCTTCGACGAACCGAGCGTCGCGGTGGTCGGTCTGCCCGACGAGGGCGACGGCGAAGCGCTGGCCGTCTGCTACACACCGTGCTCCGGCAATGTGGACACGCTGCTGGCCGCGCTGCGGCGCAGCGGCCTGCCCAATCTTTGGATCCCGAGCCGCGACGCCTTTGTCCGCGTTGCTGGCATTCCTCTGCTCGGCACCGGCAAGACCGACCTGCGCGCGCTGCGCGACACCGTGCTGTGTACCCTCCGGCTTTGCGCCTAAATACTTTTCGGTCCACCCGAATGAAAGGTTCGCCATGATCAAGACCGTTGGACTGATCGCCCTCCTGCTGTTTGGGGTTCTTATCCCCGTGCTCAGCCGCGCCCTCAGGAATGAACCCCCACCGGCAGATCCTGTTGCCGGGCGCGAGGCGGTGGTGCTCTTGCACGGGTTGAACCGGACGCCGAGCGCGATGAGGGCCCTTGAACACGCGTTGCGCGCAGAAGGTTACGCGGTCGTCAACTACGGATATCCATCGCGGTCGGGTGACATCGAGAGCTTGGCCGAATCGGTGTTCGCAGGGCTCGTGCCCGCGCTGCAAGATGCGCGCGCTGTACATGTGGTCACACACTCGATGGGGGGGCTGCTGGTCCGCGCTTATCTGCGCGAACACACGTTGCCGCATTTGCGAAGGGTCGTCATGCTGGCACCGCCGAACCAGGGCAGCGAAGTGGTCGACCGGCTTGCGGGCTGGCGGCTCTTTCACTGGATCAACGGCCCGGCAGGATGCCAGCTCGGAACAGGTCCCGCGAGCCTGGCTCGCCGTCTGGGAGCGCCGGATTTTGAACTCGGCGTGATCGCGGGCGACCGCAGCGTCAACCCGCTGCTCTCGCTGCTGATTCCGGGGCATGACGACGGCAAGGTCGCGGTTGCGCGCACCCGGGTGGCGGGCATGGCGGACTTCCGCTGCCTGCCGGTCACGCACACCTTCATGATGCGCAACCCGCGCGTCATCGAGCAGACCAAACACTTTTTGAAGACCGGGCGGTTTCCCGGATGACATGGCCGGCCGACTCATACAGGCCAAATGCCAGGTCTTGCACGCCTGCATGCATGATGTGCGGCTCACCTTCGACGGCGAGAAGGTCCACGGCCTGACTCCCGAGACTTTCGGCAACCTGTATATCGGGCAGCAGCTCACCGTTTTCGGCCGCTACAACGGCCACGTGCCGGCAACCCTGACACTCTCCGCCAAGATATCCGGCCAGCCGCGCGCCTGGCAGTGCGCCGTCACCCTGCCCGAGCGCGACACCGACCATCCGGAGATCGAACGGCTCTGGGCGCTGGCCTCCATCGAAGAGCGCATGGCAAAGATCCGCGACGATGGCGAAACGGCTGCCCTGCGCGACGAGATCGTCCGGCTGGGCACCGAGTTTTCGCTGGTCTCCGACTACACGTCGATGGTGGTCTTGGATGACGAGACATTGGAAGGCGAGGGCCTGCAGCGCCGCAACCTCCAGCGGGTCCAGAGCGAGCGCGCCGCGCAGCAGCAACGGGCCGCCGCTCCGGTGCAGAGCCGCCGCGTCGACAACGGCTCGACCTTCCAGCACCGATCCTCGCCGGGCCTTGGCTCCGGACCGGTCGGCCCGCTCTTTGTGCTGCTCGCCGGGTGGCTCGCCCGGCGCAAACGAGGCCCTGCATCCTGACGGGATGAGCGGATACGCCAGCGGATCACAGTCAACTCATCAAGTCAGCGAAGAGGCCATCCTCGAAACACGCGCGGCCTTGCCCACACCTTTGAACGTGTGGGCAAGGTTACCCGGAGAGAGCCCATGACGCAACGAACGACCGAACTCCTGTATTTCACGCTTCTGCTGGCTCTTGCCAACACGCCGCTGCTCTGCGGCCACGTGTGCGAACGGCTGCTTTTCGTGCCGGAGCGCGTTGCCGCAGGCGAGTGGTGGCGGTTGCTCACCGCGTCGTTCGTGCATGTCAGCGCCTATCATCTGGCTCTCGACGCAGGCGCGTTTCTGCTGCTATACCACACCTTGCATGAACCCTTTCGCCTCGGACGCCTGCTGGCGGTCGCCGCCTGCGCGGCGGGCAGTCTGGCGGCTTCGCTGCTGACGCTCGCGCCGGGCGGCAGTCTCTGCGGGCTCTCCGGGATCGGACACGGCTTGCTGGCGGTCGCGGCGCTGGAGATGCTCGGATCCGATGACCGAACCACAGCGCGTGTCGGCGCGGCATGCTTCTTGGGAACGGCGGCCAAAAGCGTATTCGAAGCCTGCGCGGACCACGTGCTTTTCGCCTCCCTGCATTTTGGCGATGTCGCGACACCCGTGGCGGTGTGTCACCTCGGCGGCGTCATCGGCGGGCTGGCCTTTGTGGGGTTGCGGCAATGGTTGCCAGCGCGATCCAAGCGCCTCCCTTCTCCTTCTTCCTCGTCCATAACTTGAGCGTTGAGTGTTGAACGTTGAGCGTTGAACGTTACCCCCTCGATCTTTCGCGGCACAGCCGCGCGGCAGACCAACCGATCCCCGATTACGCGACGGACGTTGCGCACCGCGCCGCGCATATGCTATGGTGCGGACCGTGCACGCCTCGTGGCAAAGATTCGCAGAGGCCGAACGGGCCAAGCCTTATTTCGCTGAACTGTCGGCCTTCCTGCAAACCGCGTATGCGGACGGAGAGGTGTACCCGCCTCAGCCGTATGTGTTCCGTGCGCTGGAGTGTGATCTTGACGCAGTCAAGGCGGTGATCCTCGGACAAGACCCCTACCATGGTCCCGGACAGGCGCATGGTCTGGCGTTTTCTGTCAACGCCGAGGCCGCGATCCCTCCCAGCCTGCGCAACATCCTGCGCGAGGTCCAGCGCGACACGGGCGCACCGATTCCGGCCAACGGCGACCTGCAGCGCTGGGCCGACCAGGGTGTCCTACTGCTGAACGCGACGCTGACGGTGTCGGCGGGCCGCGCCGGCAGCCACCGCGGGCGCGGTTGGGAACGGTTCACCGACGCCTTGGTCCAAGTCTTGAACCGCGAACGCGAACACCTTGTTTTTCTGCTGTGGGGACGCGACGCGCGTCAGAAACGCATGCTCATCGACGCCGAACGCCACCTGATTCTTGAGGCCGCGCACCCCTCGCCGCTCTCAGCCCACGCAGGCTTCTTTGGATGCCGCCATTTTTCGTTGGCGAACGATTATCTGGTGGCGCACGGACAGCGCGCGATCGTGTGGTGATTTCTCGACCGTGCCGGCGTACACTCTCAGCCGCAGGACGACGCCTTGAAAGCACGCCCACCTCCCCTACCGTCAATAAATGTCTCAACGACCAAGCCGGATTATTGCTTTTTTTGACGATTTTCACTCTAAAAGAGGTTCATTTGTAAAAAAAACGCATTTCTTGCTTTTTACACTTGAAGGGGCCGGAAAAAAAGTAAAAGATACGCACTTTTAATTGCCCCCTGTCAGGGGTGGCACGACCAGGGTCAGGAGCCCCGGTCCAGATCCGGGTGAGTCGATTGGCGACCGAGGCCCGGACGCAAGCAACGACCCAAGGAGTCCAAGACTATGCCCAGAACCACACCGCTGGATAAGGTCCGCAACATCGGCATCATGGCGCACATCGACGCGGGGAAAACGACGACCAGCGAGCGCATTCTCTTCTATTCCGGCAAGAATTACAAGATCGGCGAGGTGCATGAGGGAGCTGCCACCATGGACTACATGGTGCAGGAGCAGGAGCGCGGCATCACGATCACCTCGGCCGCGACCGCCGTGATGTGGCGCGACCATCA